>JAUVQW010000034.1 GCA_030597945.1 Actinomycetes bacterium | reverse complement strand
TGTTTCTGACAACGGCTTTTCCGACTTTTTTACTTATAGAAAAACCCACCTGAGTGGGCCCGCCTGAGTCCATAAGTAGATAGTATAGCACTAAATATTTATTGCCAATACTTTTTCCACTTCTGTAGACTTTTGCAAAATCTTTGTCTTTTTTAAGCTTAGACTCACGGCGCATAGTTAAACTGTAAGCCGTTTTCTTTCCTTACGTCTTCTTCTACTTAAGACTTTGCGCCCGGCTCTAGTGCTCATCCGCTCTCTAAACCCGTGTGACCTTTTTCTTTTTCTGTTTTTAGGTTGATAAGTCCTTTTCAAGATTCCTCCAAAGATGAAAAGCAGAAGTAATTATATCCATCGCGGTCAATCAGTGTCAAGGAGTTAGGGGCTACAGCGACAATTTATTGACCTGGAATATATAATACCCTTATTAGGGTAATTATTTACCTTGAAAAAAGCCGGCTAGCTCTTTTAGCTATTCTTTGATAACATTTGCAATCAACATAAATTGTATATGACGATATTAAAAGCTACAAATCTTAAAAAAATATACGGCATGGGTCTTACCGAGGTAACGGCCTTAAATGATGCCAGCTTAGAGGTCAAGAGCGGAGAATTCGTCGCTATCATGGGTCCAAGCGGCTCTGGGAAATCAACTCTCTTACATCTTCTTGGCGGACTCGATGTTCCTACTAGCGGTAAAATCGACTTGGCAGGAAATTCGATAACCGACCTTTCTGATAAAAAGTTGACCCTGATAAGAAGAGAAAAGATCGGTTTCATATTTCAGTTTTTTAATCTGCTCCCAACTCTTAGCGTTGAAGAAAATATCGCTCTTCCGCTGGTAATTGCCGGTATTCATCAAAGCGTCTATGAAGAACGCCTTAGTAAGCTTATCGAGACAGTTGGTCTTACGGACCGCAAAAAACATCGACCTGATGAATTATCAGGAGGTGAGCAACAAAGAGTAGCGATAGCGAGGGCTTTTATAGCAGAGCCAAAGATAGTTCTGGCTGATGAACCAACCGGTAACCTTGATACTAAGACAGGACGCGAGATCTTATCTCTCTTAAAAGACTCGTCTAAAGAACTCGGCCATACCGTACTGATGGTCACCCACGAACCAGCCGCGGCCGCTTACTCGGAAAGAGTCATTTTTCTAAGAGACGGTTCGATAGTGCGAAGCTTGAAACTTGGAGGTGAGAACGATACGGAGACTATCATCTCTAACCTCAAAGAACTTGAGGATTAGAAAGACCAGAACCGCTCTTACAACCATCGGAATAATCCTCGGCGTCGCCGTGATCCTCGGAATAAGTATCACCAATATTAGTACTGTAGCCGCCTTCACCGACATGATCGATTCGATAACCGGTAAATCTGACTTTACGATTAATTCGGTATCTGAGAGTTTTGATGAAAAAACACTTGATGAAGTGGACAAAATCAGCGGCGTTGAGGTCGCTGCCCCGGGTATATCGAGAGGCAGCCGCCTTACTAAGAAGAAAGAAAAACCGGACGTAAGAATTATCGGTATTGATCCTTCGATCGATCGAAAAGTTCGAGATTATTCTATTGCCAACGGAGAATTCTTAAAATCCGATGAAGGCCGATCGATAATTATCGTAGAAGAGTTTGCCAAAGAAAATAAGATAAAGGTCGGCGATAAACTCGAACTTGCCACCGATAAAGGCTTTTCTGTCTTTTCAGTCATCGGACTACTAGATAAGACAGGTGTCGGCCGGTTTCAAAACGGTAGCGCTATTTTTATGCCGTTAAAAACCGCCCAAAACGAGTTCAACCTTGATAATAGACTGACATTTATCGATGTCATCTCCACAAAGGATGACGTCGAGCAGACTATAAAGAAGACCAAAAAGATTCTAGGTGGTAATTTTGTAGTCGAGCGGCCGGCGAAGCGCGTCGAGGCAATGGAGGAATCGTTAAAAGCTCTTCAAATCGGATTATCCTTTTTTAGCGCCGTCGCCTTGTTTGTCGGTGGTTTTCTGATATTTAATACGCTCTCAATGGTAGTTATCGAGAGAACAAAAGAACTGGGACTGCTCCGGTCAATCGGTGCCAGCCGTAGCCAATTGGCCACACTTATCCTAACAGAAGCCCTGATCATCGGTTTTATTGGTTCTGTCATCGGTCTGATCGCCGGCCTCCTGCTCGCTAGAGGACTAATATATATTATGTCGGAGACGATACAGAGCAATATTTCAACATTCGAAGTACCACTAAGGGGGCTTATTGCCAGCATCTTTGTCGGTATAGTCATTAGCGTGATAGCCTCACTCCAACCGGCTCTTACAGCAAGCCGGATCCCGCCGCTGATGGCAATAAGAACAAATAGGGGGGAATCCTCCTCCTCTAAAAATTATCTATTACTTATCTCTTCACTTTTAATAATTGTGGTTGGTGTCGCCACCTCATACAGACCCCAGATCTTCGGATATTTGCCAGGGAGTACTCTAAGCCAAGCAGGGGCTTTTTTACTTCTTCTAGGAGTAGCTCTTCTTACACCCTTTTTAGTTAAACCTTTCTCCTCCTTATTTAGCCGGCCATTCTTAATTTTTGCCCGTTCAGAAGGAAGGCTGGCATCATGAAATTTAAGTAGAACGAGGGGTAGAACTGCGGCAACGATAAGTGCGATTATGATCAGTCTGGCAATGCTCTTAAGCGTGGGTGGCCTTACCGACAGCTTTAAAGCCAGTATCGACAGATGGGTTGAAAAATCGATCGGTGCTGATGTATTTGTCGCCGGAGAACCATTTGATCTATCGATCGATAAGCGTTATATAAAAGAGTTTGAAGGGATTAAGGGGGTTAAGTCGGTCTCACCGGTTCGCTTTTTTTTTGTGCGTGTCGGTGACCAGCGCTATACTTGGAGGGCGATCGAACCCGAAACTTTTAGACCGATGGCCGAGTTACAGTTTGTCGAGGGAAAGAGCGATCAGAGCTGGGAAGAGCTCGATAAAGGCGACTCCGTCTTTCTTTCAACTGTACTGGCTAACAGGCTAGGGCTTGGTAAAGGTGATGAGATCAAGATCAAAACAGACCAAGGCGAGCGTTCCTTTAACATAGCCGGCATCATCATCGATTTTGGTGGAGAGACTGGTGATGTGATCGTCGGAACCCGTTCCGATATGAAAAAATATTTCGGTTTTGATGATGTAAATTCATTTCGCATAAAGATAGACTCAAAAGCAAGACCAAGAACGGTCGCAAAAAGGATCGAGAAACAATTCGGTGATCAGCTAAGCCTCGAAATAGAAGACATCCAGGAGTTTAAATCGATGATAAACAAGCAGATCAATGTAACCTTTGCAGCTTTTAACGTTATCACCTTGATCGCCGTCATCGTTGCCGCTGTGGGCATAATTAATACGATGATGATGAATATTATGGAGCGGACCAGAGAGATCGGGATATTGAAGGCGATCGGCGGAACCAGATGGCAGATAAGAAAGATCATCTTAATTGAGGCTTCGATCACCGGCTCTATCGGACTATTTCTAGGTGTGATAGTTGGTATCTTTATGTCAATTAGCGTAATTCAGAGTATGCATACTTTGACCGGCTATGACGTCACTTATGTCTTCCCCTGGTCTTCTCTTGCAGTCTCCGCATTCATAGCTTTGATTTTTTCCACCATAATAGCGCTTTTGCCAGCTCAGATCGCCGCTTCTTCCAATATTGTCGAGGCAATACATTATGAGTGATCATGAAAAAAAGAGGAGCAACAAGTGAGCGACCGACAAAATATTTTTCTTGCCGCCATTGGCCTCTTTATTTTAGCTTTGTTCATCTTTCTGGCATCGATAATAAAAGAGCCTGTGATCACCGATCTGGATATCAGGATCAGCAGAGCTTTTTCTTTTTGGCGGCCCGTTTGGCTTACCACAACTTTTAAATTTATTACGGCATTTGGCTCTTTTGCCATCGCTGGACTATTAGCTATAGTCTTTTCGGCCATTCTTTGGCAACAACATAAGAGAGTCGAGGCTATCTTTCTAATGATCTCTATTGCTTCCGTCCTAATGATCGATCCCTTAAAATCTCTTATATCAAGACCCAGACCAGACGCAGCGATTATCGGCTTTGTCCCAATTGAGATGGGGGGTTTCTCTTTTCCAAGCGGCCATTCTGTCCTTAGCTCCAGCGTTTATGGATTTTTATTGGTAATAATAATTATTGATCTAAGAGGGCGCCTTCGGATTGCCGCCGCCTCTTTTTTGTTAGTATCAATAATCCTTATCGGTCTTAGCCGTATCTATCTGGGGGCTCACTACTTAAGTGACGTCATCGGTGGCCTGTTCTTAGGATCTGCCTGGTGTGTGTTTTTGACGATTCTCTTTTTTTACATATTAAAGAAGAAAGATCACGGTCATTTCCAGTAATTGCCTTTCGAAAGAATTTTTAGATTGATTGTAAAAAAAACGGGGCCAATGTAGGCCCCGTTAGCAGTACTTTTATGCTTGATCTCTTACATCATTCCCGGCATTCCGCCCGGCATTCCGCCCGGCATTCCGCCGCCTGCGCCTTCTTCGCCCGGTTGTTCGGCAACTACCGTCTCCGTCGTCAATATCAGCGATGATATCGAAGCCGCGTTTTGAAGCGCGGACCTGGTCACCTTCGCCGGATCGATAATCCCTTCTTTAACCATACTTCCGTATTTACCGGTAAGAGCATTTAAGCCTTCACCCAGTTTTAGACCCTTAACTTTCTCAACGACAACAGAGCCTTCAAGGCCGGCGTTTGTCGCGATCTGTCGAAGCGGTTCTTCGAGCGCTCTCTCTAAGATCGCAGCCCCGGTATGTTCGTCACCTTTTAAACCACCTTTGTCGATCGTTGCAATGCTATCGACAAGAACAACTCCGCCGCCAGGAACGATTCCTTCCTCAACTGCAGCTCTAGTTGCTGAGAGAGCATCTTCGATGCGGTGCTTCTTCTCTTTTAGCTCCGTTTCAGTCGCAGCGCCTACTTTTATGACAGCTACTCCACCCGATAGTTTAGCAAGCCTCTCTTGAAGTTTTTCTCTATCAAACTCAGAGTCGCTCTGTTCGATCTCGGCTTTTATCTGGTTGATCCGACCACTGATATCATCGGCGGAACCTTGTCCATCGACTATGATTGTCTCTTCTTTTGTGATTTTTACCTGGCGTGCCTTACCCAACATCTCCACTGTGACAGAATCAAGCTTTATCCCTAGTTCTTCAGTTATCATCTGCCCGCCGGTAACGATGGCAATATCTTCCAGCATTGCTTTTCGTCGATCACCGAACCCAGGAGCTTTTACCGCAACAGCCGTAAATGTACCTCTGATCTTATTGACGACCAGCGTAGCAAGTGCTTCACCTTCGACATCTTCGGCAATAATAAGCAAGTTTTTACCAGACTGCATCACTTTCTCTAGAACTGGAAGAAGATCTTGAATAGAGCCGATCTTTTGGTTGATTATCAAAAGATAAGGTTCTTCTAGAATCGCTTCCATTCTCTCAGAATCGGTTACCATATAAGGGGAGATGTATCCCTTGTCAAACTGAAGACCCTCGACCACTTCGACTTCTGTGCCAAGACCCTGAGATTCCTCAACAGTAATTACACCGTCTTTTCCTACCTTCTCCATAGCATCGGCAATCAAGTTTCCAATACTATCGTCGGCCGCGGAGATCGCCGCCACTCGTGCTATCTCTTCTCTGCTTTCGATTTCCTTTGACTGATCTTTAATAAAGCCAACCGTTAATTCGACTGCCTTCTCAATGCCTTTCCTGATATCTTGAGGGTTTGCCCCAGCAGCCACGTTTTTAAGCCCTTCCCTGATAATCGATTGAGCCAGGATCGTAGCCGTGGTCGTACCGTCTCCGGCAACGTCATTTGTCTTTGTCGCCACTTCTTTTACAAGTTGGGCCCCCATATTCTCAAAGACATCCTCGACCTCTATCTCTTTGGCGATCGTGACACCGTCATTAGTAATAGTGGGTGAACCAAACTTTTTATCGAGAACGACATATCGTCCCCTTGGCCCGAGCGTTACTCTCACCGCATTGGCCAGCTGGTTTACGCCGGCTTCCAACGCCCGTCGCGCTTCCTCAGCATATTTAATATCTTTTGCCATTACTTTCCCTCCTAAAGGAAATTGAATTGCTTATTTTAATTAGCCGATAATTGCTAGAATGTCTTTTTCACTAAGAATAAGATACTCTTCACCTTCGACTTTTACCTCTGTCGGACCATACTTTGAATAAATAATCTTGTCTCCAACTTTTACCTCAAGATCGACTTTCTTCCCGTCTTCATACTTTCCGGTTCCGACTGCGACCACGTTACCTTCTTGGGGTTTTTCTTGGGCAGTGTCCGGAAGTACAATTCCGCTTTTTGTAGTCTGTTCGCTCTCGACCGACTTGACTACGACTCGGTCTCCTAATGGTTTCAACTTCATTTCAACCCTCCTTATATCTTACCTGGCACTCTACTTGGTCGAGTGCTAGAATATCCTACACTAACCAAACATTAAAATCAATGAAAAAATATCAGCTTTTTTTCTCTTAATTTGATCAGTGGGATCAGAGATCGATTTTCCACAACCATCTAATAGCTCTGAGCTGTTATTAACAGTTTTTTCCACATTTTCCACAATTAATAACAACTAGGTAAGCGGCAGTTAAAGACCCATGTTCGGTTGAGACTCAACGGCAAGCGTTAAAAAGTCTTTGCGCAGGTAGTGAAAGTATGCCGCCGAAGCTATCATGGCGGCATTGTCTGTGCATAACGAGATCGAGGGATAGAAAAACTTTATATTTGAGCTCTTTGAAGCTTTCTCGAGTTCCGATCTTAGCCTATTATTAGCGGCGACGCCTCCGGCCAATATAAGCGTGCCGACATTTCTGCTCTTGGCCGCTTTTATGCTCTTTGATACTTGTACATCGACGATAGCCGCTTCAAAGCTGGCGCAAATATCAGGAAGGTCATCATCCGTAATAGATTCCTTATTCTTTGTAATATAATTTATCACCGCGGTCTTTAGCCCTGATAGAGAGAAATTAAAATCGCCGCTTCCCATCATCGCCCGCGGAAAATCGATAGCCCTTGGATCTCCGGTTTCAGCCATCTTACTAAGGACCGCGCCCCCCGGGTATCCCATTCCTAAAAACTTAGCGATCTTGTCAAAAGCCTCACCCGCCGCGTCATCTAATGTCTGACCCAATACCTCATATTCCCCCCAGTCTTTTACGTAAGCTAGTAGAGTGTGCCCACCCGAAACGATTAAAGCAATCAGAGGCGTTTTTACTTGCGGGTGTTGCAAGTAGTTGGCGAAGAGATGCCCTTCTAGGTGATTTACGCCTATCAAGGGTTTTTTTATTGCGTAGGCGATAGCTTTAGCTGTAGCAACCCCGACAATAAGAGCTCCGGGAAGCCCCGGACCAAGGGTAACCGCTAGGGCATCAAGAGCTGAATATTCCAGACCGGTCGTCTCTAGAGCTTCTTTTATGACCGGATTGATCACTTCCTGGTGGCTGCGGCTGGCAATCTCGGGAACTACACCGCCAAATCGCTTATGAAGATCAACCTGAGAGGCAACAACGTTTGAAAGTATCTTTCTTCCATCTTCGACTACCGCCGCGGCCGTCTCATCACAAGATGTCTCAATCGCCAGTATTTTTACCAATTTCTTTCCTTAAATGACATGACCTGCCTTTTCACTGATCATCCTCACCTTGAAGATCAAATAAACACATCACATAAGCGTCTTCACCCGTCTCTTGGTAATATCCTTTTCTTGTTCCCACTATTTTGAATCCGAATTTACTATAAAGATTCTGGGCAGATTTATTGTCTGTCCTAACTTCCAGGCTTAGATGGACGATACCCTTGGCAATAGAAAATTCGATAATCGATCTAAGCAGGCGCGAACCTATCCCTTGCCGATGATATGTCTGACTGATTGAGATATTAGTTATCTGGCCTTGGTCACCGCCGAAAAATAGTCCCGCATAACCAATGACCTTTTCGTTATCTAGAGCTACCAGATAATAGGCGAATTCCGGATGTTCCAGATGGCTTTCGAATGACGACTTCGTCCACGGTGTTGGAAAAGACCGGGTCTCAATAGCGACAACTTCATCGAGATGGTTTTTTTGCATCAATTCGATCGTTATTTTTGAGATCGATTTAGCCGTTTTAATCTCTCCTCCGCTTCGGATTTCCTAATATAAATGGGCCGAACATTCCGATAGGCAAGGGTCGCCCGCTTCTTTAGAGATAGGCCGACAAGCAGAGTCGCCTTAGGATACCAAAGTTCTTTTCTCGCAAAAACAGCCCTTTCTCCTAATGATTCTTTAAAAAGATCACCATATAAAAGCAGTCCATCGCCTGCTAAGACAACCCGTTCTTCATATCTTTTTAGAATATTTCCAAGATCGACAGGATCTAAGACCTGGGGAACGCTGTCGCTCTCGCCCTGCTTAAAGATCTTAGCGTATATTTCCTTTCTCTTGGCATCCACTACCGTACATACAATTCCTTCGTATTTATGCTCCTGATCTCTTTCAATACCTCTTGCAATCGCATCAAGGCTGGAGATACCAATGATATTCTTGTTTAGACTTTGAGCAAGTCCTTCCGCTGTGGCTACACCGATCCTTAAACCGGTAAAAGAACCGGGGCCCGTGCCAACGAGGATTACGTCGATTTCCAATAAATTTACCGCCGCCGCATTTAATAGTTCATCGATCATCGGCAGTAGTTTGGCAAGATGATCCCTTGGAGCTTCCAAATGGACATTGTTAAGTATCTTGTCTCCCTTTGAAAGAGCGATACTAAGGTAGTCTGATGAAGTGTCTAGAGCGAGAATCTTGCTCGTTTCATCGATTATTATTTTTTTACCTTTCTCATCAGGCATCTTTTATGATCAATAGCCCGATCTCTTTAGCCATATTACTAATACTTTGAATCTGTCCGTCGAACTTCGCAGAACTACCTTTAAAGATCAAGTGTCTGCTGTTTTCATTATCAACCGTTCTTTTAAAACTGACTCCGAGATAGTCGTCGGGAAGACTAGCTGAGATCTTGTCTCCCCATTCCACGACAGTTATGCCCTTTCCATAATAATATTCTTCATAACCAATCACTTCCATCTCTTCTAGTGTTTCCAGCCTGTAGAGATCTAAATGGTAAACAGGATGCCTTCCGCAGTACTCATTGACGATCGTATATGTGGGACTACTTACAAGCTCTTTGATACCTAAACCTTTTGCAAGCCCGATAGTAAAAGAGGTCTTGCCAGCACCAAGATCACCTGTTAGCAAGATAATATCTCCCTCTTTTAATGATCCGCCGATCTTTTCGGCTAGCTCCTGTGTTTCACTTACTGAAACCGTCATCAATTCAAGTGATTTTGGCAATATACCTCATTAGTAAAGCCTATAGACACATCTAAAAAAGATCGAGCTGTTCTTCGCCTTTATTTTCTTTGCTATTTTGTTCTCTTTCGATATCGCGATCGGCCTCTATTAGCAGATCACCAAGTTTCTTAAAGTCCTCGATCAAAAGCTCTTTTGTCTTAGTCGCATATAACGCGGCAGCCGGATGATAGACAGGAAATACCCGTCTATTATTTATGATTATCGGCTCTCCATGGATCTTTGAGATAAAAACGGTCCTATCCAATAACAGGCGAGTGGAAAAATTACCAAGAGTGACGACAATTAAGGGGTCGACTATCTCTATTTGACGCAACATAAACGGCTTACATGCACTGATCTCTTCTGGTTTTGGATCCCTGTTCTCTGGAGGTCTGCACTTTAAGACATTAGCAATATAGACATTGCTTCGATTCAGGCCCAAAATCTGCTTTAATAGTTGATCGAGGAGTTTTCCGGCCGCCCCGACAAAAGGCTCACCTTTTTGATCCTCATAAAAACCCGGGGCTTCACCGACAAACATGAGCGACGCGTTTGGATCACCATTTCCAAATACCAGATTTGTCCTCGAACCGCTTAAAGAACAGCGCCCGCAATCATCTAAGTTGTTCTTTAATTCGTCAAGATCCGAGATCTCTGAAAGTGATCGCTGTAATGGCATATACCTCCTAGCAGACGACTTAACTATAACTAATGATAGACTTGTAAATCAACTGCTAAGATCAATAAGTATAAGGATGGGATGGGAGAGGCGTCTTATGAACAAGAGCTACAAGACGATGAAGTACAACTACCACACGCCGAGCTGCTTCCCTCTTTTTTTGTTCCAAAGGCGGAAAACAGTTTCTTAAGATCACT
>JAUVQW010000119.1 GCA_030597945.1 Actinomycetes bacterium | reverse complement strand
TGATCTATCTTCTCTAGCGACTCTCTTACAGCTTCAACAGAACCCTGGGCGTCACCTTTAATAACGATATTAAGGTCTTGGATCTCGCCCTCTTTTATCCTTTCAAAGAGATCATCCAAGCTTACTTTTGGGCGTGCATGCCCAGCTAATCTAGCTTTGATTTCTCTCTCTTCCGCAACTTGACGGGCCAACTTCTCTTCTGGATAAGCCCTTAATTTATCGCCGGGAGCCGGAACCGATGAAAGGCCCAGTATCTCAACAGGTTGTGACGGTAGGGCTTCTTTTAAGTGCTTTCCCTTATCGTCCAACATCGCTCTGACTTTTCCAAAGACTTTGCCGATAACAATTGCATCACCGACCTTAAGAGTCCCCCGTTGGATCAGGACGCTGGCTACAGGCCCTCTCCCTTTATCCAGCCGAGCTTCTACTGCAACACCGCTAGCCAAAGCATCAGGATTTGCTTTCAAATCTTTTATATCGGATACCAAAATGACCATGTCGACACGATCGTTGATATTTGTCCGCTGTTTTGCCGAAACTTCGACAAATACGGTGTCACCGCCCCAATCCTCCGGGACCAACTGGTATTCGCTTAGCTCCTGCTTGACTTTTTCCGCGGTTGCTTCAGGTTTATCCATCTTATTTATTGCGACCAAGATCGGCACGCCAGCGGCTTTAGAGTGATCGATCGCTTCAACTGTCTGAGGCATGACCGCGTCGTCTGCGGCAACTACTAGAACAGCGATATCCGTAACAGATGCCCCTCGCGCCCTCATCGCCGTAAACGCTTCGTGACCAGGAGTGTCAATAAAAGTAACCGGTTTACCTCCGTGATCAACTTGATATGCGCCAATATGTTGCGTTATTCCTCCGGCCTCGCCACTGACTACGTCTGTTTCTCGAATCGCATCAAGTAGAAGCGTCTTCCCATGATCGACATGGCCCATTACAGTGACTACGGGAGGACGGGATTTTAATGAGGCCTCGTCATCGACTATCTCCTCTTCCTCTTCCTCCACCGTCAGTATCTCAACATCCAGGTGAAGCTCATCTGCAAGAACGTCGATTGCCTCATGGCTGATAGGCTGGTTTATGGTTACCATATCACCGAGAGCGATCATCATCTTTATTAGATCATTGGGAGTTTTTCCAATTGCTTCGGCAAAATCTTTTACGCTCGCCCCTTCATGGATCTCTACCTTTTCCCTTGGAACTTCCTCTTCCACGACAGCGACGACTTCTTCAGTTTTTTCTTCGATTATGTCTTCCGGCTTTTCTTCCGGCTTTTTCTTCTCTTTTTCCGGTTTTACAGCTCTGGCTTTACTTCGCTGGTCCTCCTTGTCAATCATCTTTTTGACCATCGAAACCGTGTCTTCGTCCAGCGCCGTGAAATGATTCTTTACCTTAACGTTTTTTTTAGTCAGGTACTCGACGACTTTCTCATTGGAAATATTCAGTTCTCTTGCAAGCTGGTGTACCCGTATTTTTGGCACTTATATGTCACCTTTTTTTCTTAACTAACTCATTAAATTGTTCCTCTAACTCAACTGCTCTTTCATTATCTATCTCAACATTTAGCTCTTTTGCAAGTCTCTTTCGCTTCTTCATCTCATTAAAACAATCTTCATCCAGACATATATAAGCTCCCCTACCGCTTATCTTTCCACTTGGATCCAAGATTATCTTACTATCGGGCGTCCTGACAAACCGTACCAACTCAACCTTAGTTCGACTTTTACGGCACGAGATGCACGTACGAGTCGATTCTTTTTTTACTTTCACAACGCTCCGCTTAACTATCTTACCAGTAAATTTATTGTTCGGCTAATCTTTGGTGAGCAGCTATACCACAATATTTGCTTCCAGGCTTAGCGTTATTTGCGCATCTATCACCGTTGGACTTGACCGCGGCGCACTGTTCGGCTTCCGACTCGCCTGATTTTTTTGAACTGGCCGCTTCAGCGCCTTTTTCTGACGTTCCTGACAAAAGATCTTCAGCGATCTTTGTCTCGCTCTTAATGTCTACTCTCCAACCGGTAAGCTTCGCCGCAAGCCTGGCATTCTGGCCTTCTTTTCCAATAGCTAAAGATAGCTGATCGTCCGGGACGACAACTATAGCCGTATGTTCTTCCTCGTTGACTTTGACATCTTTTACCTTAGCTGGAGAAAGCGCGTTAGCAACATAAGTTTGTGGATCTTCATTATATTGGACGACGTCGATCTTTTCACCTTTAAGCTCCATGACTACCATTCTCACCCTAGACCCTTTAGGCCCGACACACGCGCCGACCGGATCGACACCGCTATCGTTTGATGATACTGCTATCTTAGATCGATAGCCTGGCTCCCTAGCTACGGATTCTATCTCGACAAAACCATCATAGATCTCCGGAACTTCCAACTCAAACAATCTTCTAAGCAATCCCGGATGAGACCGCGATACTATTATCTGAGGTTCCTTAGTCGTTCTCCGGACTTCCACGATGAAGGCTTTGACTCTTGTACCGTGTTCATATCTTTCGGTTGGTATCTGTTCTGTGCTTGGCAGTAAGGCCTCTACTCTTCCAAGGTTAACCAGCGTATATCTCTGATCGGATTGCTGGATGATCCCTGTTACTATATCGCCTTCCCTGTCAATATACTCGTCGAACATTAATTCGCGCTCTGCTTCTCTAATGCGCTGTTGAATGACTTGTTTCGCTGTCTGAGCAGCAATTCTTCCGATCTCCTGTTGTGGTATCTCTCTTCGATCGATAACTACCTGCTCTTTTTCTTCTTCGCCTTCTTCGTCCTCTTCCTCGTCTCTAGCCTCCAGTTCAAGTGCAAATGCTTTTATTTCTCCCGACTCCGAATCGATTTCTACTTCGATCTCATCTTCCTCGGGATGAAGTCGCATGTACGCTGCCGCTAACGCCTGTTCAAGGGCGTCGAGAAAAGTCTGGGGGTCAATTTTCTTCTCTCTTTCGAGCTGTTTTAGCGCATCTATAAGTTCTGAGCTCATTTACCATCCACCCCTTTCATCATATCTCTAAGACCAACCGAACGCTTTGTACCTCTTCATATTCAAACTCGATCTTCATTTCATCTAGTTCGATAGCGAATCCCGATTGATCGGCTTCGATCAATTTCCCCGTATACTTTCGCCTACCTTCAGGAGAACGCATAATAGTTTTTACCGCTACTTTACTTCCAATAAACCGCTTATAATCTTTTAATTTCTTAAGTGGACGCTCAGCACCTGGTGACGAGACCTCTAGAGTGAACGCTGAGTCGATCAGATCTCTCTCATCCATTATCAAGCTTACTTTTTCACTGGCGAGAGCACAGACATCAAGATCTACGCCTTCAGGTCTGTCGATGAAGACCCTTAGGATATTGCCTGCGGGCGATCCGAGATACTCGAGATCGACGAGCTCTAGCCCCATCTCCTCCAATGCAGGAGTAAGTTCTTTATTTAAATCGTCTACTAGCTTTGACTGCTCCATATAACTTTGGCTCCAATAAAAAAGTGGGCATATACCCACTTCGTCAGTCGAATATTGCAGCTTCAAAAAAATATAGCATATAAGCACTAATTGTGCAAACCGCTATCCCCTATTTACCAGTATCTTTATACGTTTTAATGAGCTGCCCGTACATCTTATACCTCTCGATAGTTCCCTTTAAAATACCGCTTTTCTCCTCTTTTAAAACCTGAGATAATCCGTTTAGAACAACGTCCTCGGTTTTTATATTATGGTTCGCCGCATAACGACTTAGAAATATCTCAACGCCGAATCGGTATTCTGTAAGGTCAGGCAAGCGATCTACAAACTCCCTCCTTAGTCCTCGTTGACCGTTTAAGATCGGGGTTATAATCTGGGATAAGTTCGTACTAAGCCTTCCTTTTGAAAATCTTCCAATTGTCATCATCATATCTTCATCGTCGAGAAACGGATCGATCAATGTCGCAATATGGCCTTCTTCTAACCCTACCAGATCTGCGTCGATAAAAGCAAGTATGTTACCGGATGCTTCTTCTAATACGACCTGTAGAGCGCCGCCTTTGCCGCAGTTTTTTGCCATTTTGATGACTTTTACCGGAAACTCCTCGGCCCTTAATGATGTATCATCGATCGAGCCGTCATCTACAACGATTATCTCATCTAACCACTGAACAGAGCATGCGAC
>JAUVQW010000176.1 GCA_030597945.1 Actinomycetes bacterium | reverse complement strand
ACGGTTGGAAAATACCATTCCGATCCTTTTATATAAACAGTTAGTCTTTAATTTCTAATGATGCGATGTCATTTAATAGCGTTCTTGTCTTTTTAAAACTGCCGACCACTATTCCAGAATCCATTCTTTTTCGGTAATAATCCGGCAATTTGTCGATCGAAACATCGCTCGACTCGCTAAGATCATAAAAAGTGTAACTCCTGATTTTTAATGGAAGGCCCTGAAAGATCGCGACTTTGTTTTCATGCTCTCCTAGGAAATAGACCTTATTTAGTCCATATGAAGCGCTAAATGTGAGAATAGCGATCAATGCTCCGCCTATTAAAGTATTTACCGCCCATCTACGTAGCGGCGACCTTTTATTTTTTGCACCGATGGAATCGACACTGACAACGACCACAGTTATGTTATCTGGTCCGCCCTTAGCGTTTGCTCGGGCGACCAGTTCAGCGACGGCGTCCTCAGGATCGGAGTTAGAGATCACGGAGACGATTTCTTCGTCGTCGACCATACCCGTTAAGCCGTCGCTGCAGAGGACGATCTGATCGCCGGCTTTTATTTTTACAGAGAAGATATCTGGCTCGATTTTTACTTGTGACCCGATTGCTTTTGTTATCACATTTTTTTTAGGATGATTAACAGCTTCCTCTTCGTTAATCTCGCCGTTTTTTAGAAGATGGGCGACAAGCGTATGGTCTTCGGTCAATTGAGTTAGCTTACCGCTACTGAATAGGTATATTCGGCTGTCCCCGATATGTCCCACCCATAGGTCATTCCCGTCAATTATGGACATGGAAAGGGTGGTGCCCATTCCAAACTGGTTCATATTTTTCCGGGCACGATTTATTACTTGGCTGTTTGCTTTCTTAAAAGCGCGCTTTAATTGGTCCGGCATTGAGAAGTCTTTTGATAGGTTTTTTATGGAAGCTTGGAGAGCTAGTTCGCTTGCTATCTCTCCAGCTTGATGACCCCCCATGCCGTCGGCAACGGCAAAGACATTATCTCGTACGAGGTAATTATCTTCATTTAATTCCCGGCTTTTGCCGACATCACTTTTAACTGCGTATCTGAGCTTGGCCATCTATTTCTCCGTAAATAAAAATCTGCTACGCCCGATCGTCACTTGATAACCTGATTGAAGCGGCAACCGTTCTTTAACCAGCTGTCCGTTTAAAAAAGTTCCATTTGTGCTACCCATATCTTCAAGAAGAAAGCCGCCGTTATGGGAAAAGATCTTAGCGTGAAAATAGGATGCGGCGTCATCATTTATTTTGATTTTATTTCTAGGGCTGCGCCCGATCGTAGTCTCGCCGGTGACAGAAAAATGTTTAGGGCCGACAAGGCCGGGACTCAACTCTAATACCAGCCCGGCTCTCTTATTTGGATGTTTCTCCGTTTTTGATACTTGTTGTGGTTTATCTTTCAGATCTCTTGAGATCATCCTTATCAGCCAGAATAAAAAAAGATAGATGAATCCAAGAAAGGCATATTTTAAGAAAAAGATAGTAAGATCTATCATCGCCTAGCTCCTAAAGATGAAGTCGGTCTTGCCTAAAGTGATACAATCCTCATCTTCGAGGATCGCTTCTTTCATCGGAGACTGATTTATCTTCGAACCGTTAGTGCTACCCAGATCTCTAATAATATAAGTGGGACCCTCTCGCGAAAGCTCCGCGTGATGTCTGGAAACACTAGGATCGCTGATAATGATATCGTTATCTTCAAGCCTGCCGATCTTGATTATATCCTTATCTATTGAATATTTCGATCCCGTCTCCAAGTGGATCAAGAGGGCCTCATTCTCGCTTGAATATAATCCTAACTCTGCCGCTTCTTCTGCAGAGATGATCTGTGTATGGCTAATATTTTTCATCTCTTTTGCCTTTTCCAATGTCTCTTCGTTAAGTCTGGTCTCGATTCTAAGATCTCCGACTTTTAGGTCTTCATCTTTTTCGATGGCTATCTTTACATCTGAAGGGAAGCGATAATCTTTTTCCTCAGCATGGGCTAGAATATAGTTCTCTAATTCTACTATCATTTTTGAGAATATTTTTT
>JAUVQW010000107.1 GCA_030597945.1 Actinomycetes bacterium | reverse complement strand
CATCATCGGCATGACTAAAGCGCCGACCATTAGGCCGTGAACGAGACCGATTATTGCTCCGATCACCCAGCCATTTGATGCTCCCGCGCCAACAGCTACAAAGATAACCGCATATACAAAAGCGAAAACTATACCCGACATCAAATGCATGATCGTGCCGATTACGGTAGCGGTCGTCCCTTCTGCAAACATCGCTCCAAGGGTTTTTTCAATGCTCATCGTAGTCATACCCATCGCTCTTGCCATAGCTGTAAACATGCTAAAGACTGCGGCCGCAGACAGGCCGGCGATTATAGCACCAAGGACATTTACTTCTGTCATCTTACACACCTCCCTCTTTTTCTTATTCTATAATGCAATAGCCTAAGATCACTTTCTGTGAGGTGGCTAACAAATATTAAATTATTTATTAATTTATGAAATCTTTAAGAGCTTGTATATCAGTCAAGGTGATGTGGTGATCGCTAATAGATATCCACCCTTTATTCTTGAATTCAGATATAGCCAAAGTAACAGACTCTCTTGAAGTGCCGATCATCTTTGCCAAATCTTCGTGAGTATACCTATAAGCTTTCGAACTACCATCAATAGAACCAAAAAGCTCTATCAATAGTGAGGCAAGTCTTTTGGGGACATCTCTTAGAGCCAGATTTTCTAGTTTATTTTCCGCAGATAATAGACGCCTGCCTAATATCTCAGCAAGCCTAAGAGATATCGCCGGCTTTTCCTCTAACATCTGAGTGGCTCGAACTTTATCTATTACACAGATAACACAATCTTCTATCGCTTCGGCAAAACTACCATACATCGTCTGGCCAAATAACGACATCTCTCCAAATATCGTTCCGGCTCCGAGTTCAGTTAGAGTCAGTTCTTTACCCTCGGCGGAAAGACGATATATCCTAACTCGCCCTCTCTTTAAAATAAATAGAATATCCCCTGGATCATCGGGTTGGTAAATGATCCTGCCCTTAGGATAATTGGACATCTCGATAGAATCACTGATCTCATCTATATCCGATGGCGGCAAGCCCTCAAATAGCGCAGACTCTTTTAAATAACCGATCTTATCCATATAACTCAACCTTCTTAAAAGTTACTAAAGACCGCCAATTGGGAATCACTAAGATTATGACAGACATCGAATCAGTAGCCAAAGAAATCACTAATAAGCTAAGCAACGGAGCCGAAATCGTTTTTGGCAAATCCCGGGTTGTCGGTGATAAGACCATCATCAATGTCGCCCAAATCTCCTATGGTATGGGGGGCGGCGGGGGGCGTGAAAAAGACTCCGATTCTAAAGCCGGTGAAGGCTCTGGCATGGGGATGGGTGCAAAGATCGTGCCCTTAGGTTTTATCACGATCACCGAGGATAATATAAAATATCACCCAATAATAGATGCGACAAAAATTTTATCTCTTTTAGCGGTAATACTAGGCTGCCTTTGCCATAGTCTTCTAAAAAGAAAATCCCGATAATTTATTTCTTTTGACCTCAATCTTTTTAATCGAAAAAAATCATTAAGTATCTCACCTTGTTTGTCGAAAAATATTTAAGCAAATGAAATAAGCGATCTATGATCTGCTTATCAATAGCAGTTGATGACCTCATATAATGGAGGGGAAAGAGGAGGAAAAGTGTCCTATTCGGGAAAGCATGGAACCGGCCACAGTAGGAGAAAAGAAGATAACGATACGGCCCACCAAAAAAAGAGTCAAAGACTATTTACGGTCCTTTCGATCGTAGTAGTCACAACGATCGGTCTTATTATCGGATTTTTTATGTCGGGTCAGATCAGAGATTCGATGATCAATAATTATGCAAAATATAATGCCGTCCAGGTAACAGGCAATATAACGACAGCTTTTAGCAATAATGACGTTAAGGAGCCACTTCGTGGAAGCGGTCTCTCTCATCTGCAAGAGCATACCAAGCACGCGCTTATGGATACCGATATTAAGAGTATCAGATTTTGGAATACCGATGGGCTGATTCTCTTTTCGACCAGTAAAGACCAGATCGGAAATATTACCGAAGACGGCAAATCACTGGCCGGTAAATTTGTGGCTGATCCGGAGAAAAAACTCATTAATACGACGGTAAAAAATAGCTCCGGCGAGCGAATGGTGACTTACTATCCGGTATTTTTAGACAAGGCCAATCCGAATCAAGTAAGTGCCGTATATGAAGTCAGTATGTCTTTAGATGGACTGCAATCAAGCATTAATGCTGTTATGAGAACAGTTGTTATCGGTCTTGGAAGCCTCATTATCGCTCTCGTATTGATTGCCCAAGTAACTTCCATCATGTTAAGAAATCGGAACCTTAAATTAAAAAATCTTACAGCTAAATTAGCTATAAAAGCCGATACAGATGGCCTCACAGGTTTAAATAATCACCTTCATTTCCAAAATGCTCTAAAAGATCAAGTTGAAAAAGCTCAAAGGATTAACTCAAAACTTAGCGTTGTAATGATCGACCTTGATCGCTTTAAAAACGTGAATGACCGATACGGCCACCAGACTGGCGATAAAGTGCTTAAGAAGGTCGCCGGAATATTTGATAAAGTTTTAAGAGAAACTGATTTTTCCGCCCGTTACGGCGGTGAGGAGTTTGTGGCCGTGTTGCCGGACACAAATTCAACTGATGCCCTATCTTTTGCAGAAAGGCTGCGTAAAAGCGCTGAAGAGCTCACCTTTGGAGATGAAAGCGAAAAAACAGCCGCTCTAAATATAACTCTCAGTTGCGGCGTTGCCGAATTTCCTGAGCATGGTAACGATCCAAGCGCTCTCGTAGCTGCTGCGGATAGTGCTTTGCTCTTTGCAAAAAACCATGGGCGTAACCAGGTAAGATCGTTTAATGAATTCGCAAGCTCAGATATTGAGGAAGAAGACTTGGAAAGACTGATCAACAGGCTCCAGAATGCTAGCCTAAAAACTGTTCAAGCGCTGGCAGCTGCTGTAGACACTAAGGACCAGTTCCACTCGGCGGCTACTAATTCAAGCATTACAGCTAATTTTGCCGGCAGACTTAATTTAGATAAAGATTCTATGGCAACGCTGTCACTCGCCACTCAGCTACACGACGTAGGTGAGGCGACGATTCCCGGACAGGTCCTAAATAAAAGCGCATCATTAAGTGAAAATGAGATGGATAGTATCCGTACCCATCCTGAAGCCAGCGTAAAAATAGTTGAAGCTGCCTCCCAGACCCAGTCCCTTCTCGGAGCTATTCTTCACCACCACGAAAACTGGGATGGTACCGGTTATCCAGACGGTTTAAAAGGCAGTGAGATACCCTATCTTGCAAGGATGTTACGTATAGTCGACTCATTTGAGGCGATGACTACGGAACGGCCATATAGAAACGCTATGACTACTAATGAAGCAACAAAAGAACTCGAGAGAAACGCGGGAACCCAGTTTGATCCTGAGATGGTAACTGCATTTATTGAAACAATCGCACCTACTGAAGGCGTGATCAAAGAAAGTATCCATGTCAGTACTGCTACCAGAAGAGATGAAAAGGCAACGGCTTAAATATTAAGATTAAATCATAGAAGAGTCCGCATGATAAAAAGCGGGCTCTTCTTATTTTATGAAGTCCTTACAGACTGTTTATCTTTCCTATCCTAAGCATTAAGAAGCCACTTAGTAAAACGGTGACAATTTGAAAAATAAAAAATGTCGGTGGAAGAACGTTGGATATTACCAAGACTAAAAAATATGAGAGTGCACCCAAAAGATAAGCATTTGTAAGCGCCGACAACGCAAACGAGTCCCTTTTGGTTAAAAGCCCGACTATTAGTCCGGCAGTCGCGGCGGCAATTCCCCATGACGCTAATGCTAAGAAACGAACAAGCAGATCCATAGATAAAGCGGGCCTAAAAAAAAGCATGGCTTGATCGACTGTTTGGAGCGCGATAATGCCGATGACGTTTCCTATGATTACGGCAAGCACAAGTCCAACTGTACCATTTAGTAATTTTGAACTCCAAATAGGCATTTATTCCTCCATCATCTATTAAAGAATAATTACCCTTTTAGAGAAAGTTACTACTATTTCCGGTAGCTACTCTGTATCTTCTGGTATATCTAGATTATCCAGAGCTTCTTTTAATTCATCTATTTTATCAAGTGAAAACGTTACTCCTTTTTGAGTCGGCTTCCATTCCCCGTCTTGATTTTCAAAATGCTGGCGAATATCCAAATAGGTACGGCCTTTATATTCATTTATCGCCACCCTTACACTTTCTCCCTCACTTTTTTCTATAAAAATCTCATCCATTTTTGTTCTCCTTTACAAAATTATTATTGGTAGATTAACACAATATTCTCTCTTATAATGTCGTTTTTATTAATTTATTTGAGATTACTTCTTGTTTGCTAAATCGATCAAGGGACCAAAACAATGAAACTAAATAAAAATAGACGCCTTTTTCATTAATTACCTTAATAAATGTTTAATTATTCATTATTTGTAAAAAATTCATTTATTGATAAGCGCAAATGAAAAGAAGTAT
>JAUVQW010000102.1 GCA_030597945.1 Actinomycetes bacterium | reverse complement strand
CTCCCATAGAAATTTTCAAGGAATCTCTCACCCGTGACTGCCTCAATTCTTCTGGCGTTTGCCCCGATACTGGTCGCCGCCGTAATGTGGAAATAACCGACCTCAGCTGTCCTTCCCAAGTGAACGCCTCCACAAAGTTCTTTACTATAATCTCCGATCTCGACGACACGGACGTATTCGCCGTATTTATCTTCAAAAAACGCGATAGCGCCGATATCCTTAGCATTCTCTAGAGTGGTCGTATAGGCTCTTACGGAATGATTCTGTAATATCTTTTCGTTTATCAACCGCTCTATATTTTTGACTTCATCTTTGGTCAATGGCTGATGATGGTTGAAATCGAATCTTAGCCTATCGGCTTCCACTAAAGAACCGGCTTGTTTAACATGTTTTCCAAGAATGATCCGAAGAGCCCAATGAAGCAAGTGAGTAGCGGTATGATTCCGCGAAATCGATTTCCTTCGCTTATCATCGACTTCTATACTTACCGTTTGGCCTTTCTTAAAATCGCCTTCACCTACCAAGACTTTATGGGCGATGAGCTCGGCTAAAGGAGCATGGGTCGCGATCACTTCGGCACTGCTTCCGTTCGCTGAAATGCTGCCGGTATCCCCTACCTGTCCTCCCTTTTCAGCGTAGAAAGTGGTGGCGGCAAAGAAGAATTCGGCTTCATCCCCCTTGCTCGCTTTATTAGTAAGTTTTCCATCAACCGCGATCGCCAATATCTTTGCCTCGGCGCCGATTTCATCATAACCGATAAAATCCGTCGCCCCGACGGCACTTAGAACCTCGGGATAGATATTTTCTATATATATCTTGGCGTGGCCGCTCGAAGTTACGGCTTCAGCTCTGGCTCTCTTCCTTTGCTGCTCCATAAGTCGATCGAATTTTTCTTTATCGACTTCCAATTTTGATTCGATCGCGATCTCCGTAGTAAGCTCAAGTGGAAATCCAAAAGTATCATATAGCTTAAAAGCGATCTCTCCAGAGAGCCGCTCCGACTTCTTTCTCCTTGTTTCCTCGATAACTTCATTTAATATTAATAGACCTTGTTTTAAGGTCTGATTAAATCCTTCTTCTTCCTTAGAAGCGATCTTTACGATCATTTCTTGATTTTCTTTTAGTTCCGGATATGCTTCCCCCATAATAGAGATGACTTCTTCAATCATTTCTATTAGAAAAAGGTCTTCGATTCCGATGAGGCGCCCATGGCGTATTGCCCTGCGAATAAGCCTTCTAAGTATATATCCACGCCCTTCATTTGAAGGCGCCACCCCGTCAGAGATCAGAAAGGACACGGCTCTTACATGATCGGCAATTATCTTAAGAGAAGTGTCCACTCCAATATCTTGGCCATAACTTATGCCCGCTAACTTTGCTGCCCTATCGATGAGCGGCTTGACAATATCAATCTCAAAGTTTGTCTTAGTATCTTGAAGTACTGAAGCGATCCTCTCAAGGCCCAGCCCGGTATCGATGTTCTTCTTTGGAAGCGGATGGAGCTCACCCTTATCATCTCTGTTGTACTGCATAAAGACAAGGTTCCATAGCTCAAGAAAGCGGTCGCAATCGCAGCCTACTCCACAGTTAGGCTTATCGCAACTTCTTTCGACTCCGAAATCGTAGATGATCTCTGAACAAGGGCCGCACGGTCCGGTTGGCCCGGCTGCCCAAAAATTATCTTTCTCTCCCAGACGGACTATTCGATCGGCATCAACCTTGACCCCATCTTTCCAGATCGAAAATGCCTCTTCATCTGTCTCGAAGATCGTGACCCAGAGCTTATTTTTATCCAGTCCCAGATGGTTTATTAAAAAGTCCCAAGACCAAGCACAGATCTCTTTTTTATAATAATCTCCAAATGAAAAATTACCGAGCATCTCGAAGAATGTTAGGTGCCTAGCAGTATGGCCGACATTTTCAATATCAGTCGTGCGCACACACTTCTGGGCACTTGCCGCTCTGGTGTAGTCTACTGAGGTCTTGCCAAGAAAGATCGGCTTAAACTGGATCATGCCGGCCCCGGTAAGAAGTAGCGTCGGATCAGCCGGGATCAACGAAGAGCTCGGTACGATCATATGGTCTTTATCCTTAAAGAATTTAAGAAACTTCTTTCTTATTTCGGCGCTCTTCATCCAAAGCCTCACTTAGAGAATGGTTGCGAAAATAATAGCTCGATCTAGGCAGTGGCCGAGTCGATATTATCTGGTCCTTCGTAAAAATAATACATTACCAATGCTTTAGCAACAGCGGCTACAGGGACTGCAAGGAGCAGTCCTAAAAATCCGAGAAGTATACCACCTATTATTAAAGAAAATATTATAAGTGCCGGATGAAGATCGACCGCATGTCGCATAATATTGGGAGATATAAAAGCTCCATCGACCTGCTGAATAACGAGTGTTCCGATTATTGCCCAAAGCGCTAGAATCGGAGCCTGGAAAAAAGCGACTATCGCAGCAAGCGCTCCGGCAACTACGGGTCCAAAATAGGGGATGATATTTAGTATTCCTCCGATGACACCGAGTAAAAAAGCGAATTTTATGCCGATTATCCAAAAGTATATACCTATTAGCGTTCCCACGATAAGTGATATCAACGCCTGTCCTCTAAGGTATCCCCCGACCACATAATTAACTTTAAAAGTCACAACCTTTACTTCTTCTCGCATACGCTCTGGAAATAATCCATACATAGTCGTTCGTATCGCAGCCATGTCTTTTAAAATATAGAAGGCGATTACAGGACCCATTATCAAATTGAATAAGCCGCCAAAGAAACCGGTTATTGTTTCGGGCGCTCCGCCCAGAAGTCTGACACCATATTTCTGGGCGTTTGACGTAATCTCATTGATTAAACTTTTGGTACTTTTCGGAAGTGAGAGACGGAGAAAACGGTCTTGTAGCTCGTTATAATATTCGAGGACAGCAGCCATAAAATCAGGAAGCGCTTTTATAAGTTCATTTACTTGATTTACAACGATCGGGACAAAGTAGACGATAATTAATGCAATTACGGCAAAGAAAATTATATAGGAAAATATTACGGAAATAACTCTCGGAACGCCTCTCTTATCAAAGAAGTCGGCAGCTGGCCTTAAAAAATAAACGATGACAAAAGCGTAAAGAAAAGGAGGTATAACAGCTTTTAAAATGCCAACGACATACAGGCCGATCGCTATGACCCCGATTACACCAATAATCGCCCATGCGGCCGTGCCCATGTGCTTCCACTTATGAAAATCTTCGTCACTTATTTTTTTAGTATCATTATTCATATTTGATCAATCGATCATGTAATAGACTAGCAGTACTTATACCCCAGTGTAAAGTGCTTGATAAAAACAGGAGCGAGCGATAGAAGGCTGGGGGGAGATTTTGAAGGGGGTCAAACGTAAAGCGCTAGGCCTTGCGAGTAATAAACGTTACTCTCCTAAATAAGATATGAGATTTTTTCTGCTAACACCTTACGTGCTAACGCTTTACGTTATCAACTTATTCTTCGAAAGAGAGCATCCGTTGTCGTAAGACTTGGAGAGTTCGTCTAAGCAAGCGAGAGACGTGCATCTGGGAGATATTCAACTCATTGGCTATCTCTGTCTGGGTAAGGCCTCTAAAAAAACGGAGGTATAATATCTTTTGTTCTTGATGATTAAGCTCGGTCAGAGCGGCCGCAAGGCTTGCCCTATCTTCCAAACCAGCCAGCTGCTTGTCGTCCTCGCCTATATACTCTAAAAGTGAAAAACTTTCTCCCGACGATGAGGAGATGTCACCGTCTAAGGATACGAAATTATAAGCCTCTGTCGTCTCAAGAGCCTCTAAAACTTCCTCTGGAGTAACGTCTAACTTCTTAGCGATCTCGGCAACGGTCGGAGAGCGTTTTAGGTCTTGAGTCAAACCGCTTACTACTTGGTTTATCTGCTGATTTAATTCTTGAAGTCTTCTGGGTACCCTTACAGCCCAGCCCTTGTCTCTAAAATATCTTTTTAGTTCGCCGACGATCGTCGGGGTAGCATATGTCGTAAATTCAACTTCTCGGCCAATATCAAATCTATCCACCGCTTTAATTAGTCCGATTGTTCCCACTTGGATAAGATCCTCGACTGGCTCTCCCCGACTCTTAAATCTTTTAGCCAGATATTCGACTAGATTCAAATACATGCCGACAAGTTCATCGCGGACCTCTGGACTATTGGTCTCCTTAAATTCGACAAAAAGGTTATAGGTCTTTTTTCTATCCCAAACGAGAGATTTACTACTATTTTTACTAGCGCTCAATTACAACTCCAAAAAATCGATTTACGCTGGACTACCTTTTTTTTCTACAGCTTTTACTCTCTTTAAGATAATAAGATCGGAGGTATCGTCTTTACTCTCGGCACCCACCTCATCGACAACAGCATTTATTATGAAGACACTATAATCTTGTTCCTTTTTCTGATTGTCATCCAAGCCGGCTCTAGGAAGAATAAGGTCGCGAAAGATAATTGTCAGCTCATCACTCGAGAAGTCAAAATCTATCTTTTGTGTCGGATTAAAACAGCAATTTATTGCCATCAAATATGCCTCTTCAGCGGCGATCTTGAGATCGTCCACCTCGTCGAGACTAAAGTCCATACGCGAAGCGATCCCAGATACCATTAAGCGAAGAAAGTGAGCATACTCCTCACTTATAGGTAGTTCAATATGTATCTTCTCGGCCTTTTTTTCCAACTTGCCACCTATATAATATAATTTGGAGATTCTTCATCTGACTT
>JAUVQW010000002.1 GCA_030597945.1 Actinomycetes bacterium | reverse complement strand
CCCGGCAACCGCTTTTTCGTCGGTAAGAATAGTGCTTACATGAACTCCTGTTTTTATTGTCGCCCGTCTGTCTATATAATCCCTCATACTGCCAAGGACATCGGCACAGCGGTCTGTTCCCATGTGCCTTATTCGACAATCGATCAAAGTCAGATCGGCCATGATAGCCTCTTTTCTTATCCGATCGATCTCTTCTTCGGCTGTTCCATGGAGATAGGCAGGTGCCCCGAATTCCAGGTATATCTTGTCAACATGGTCGATCAGCCCATTCAATGTATCTGAATCGATATACTCATCCAGCCAACCGCCTATTTTTTGGCAAAGGGTGAGTTTTCCATCACTAAAAGCGCCGGCTCCTCCCCATCCCGAAGTTATCGAACATGTCCTACAAACCGTACAGTCTCTGGCACTGACCCGAGCTGGGCAGGTGCGGCGTTCGATATCAGCGCCTCCCTCCAATATGAGAACATTTAATTCATTTTCCCTGACAAGCTCAAGAGCTGAAAATATCCCCGCCGGTCCGGCGCCTACAATGATCACATCGTATTCTCTCATAATCCAAAACTTATCCTATTTTCCAGTAGCTTATAGAAGATGCCCTGCTCGGGCATCAGTTAAGCAAGAAAAGGCGGAAAAGCGAAGTTGAACTCACCAAGCCAGAGAGATTCTACCATCGGATTCGTCCAGGCATATTGAACGATATCCTTATTTCGAAATGATAAATATATAGATTCTCATGGAATCCGCAGCGGTGCTCTAGCTAACTTCTACTTGGAAAGTTCACCGAAAGAATTCCTATCAAAAAGAGTAGCCGGCGACAAGGGGGATGTCACCGGCTATCATTAATAATTACCCTTAATGTGATTACTGTCAATTATGTTTATACCTCTCAACCAGGCAGTTTTACTGTTCCTCCTTTAGCTTAAGCGGCGTATACATAAGAAGGACCCGTTTCGTTCCCAGCCCCTCAAAATTTATAGTAGCGATTGCGTTTTCGTCTTTTCCCTCCACTTCTATTACCATACCTTCACCCCATTTATCGTGAAATACGATCTCGCCAGGATAAACCGCCTGAAGAGACGGCTCACTTCTTTTTTCTTTTCCGACAAACTGAAGTAAGTGATCCGGAATTTCTTCGACAAAACGTGACGGTTTGTTGATCAGGCGTTGGCCAAAGAGAAGCCTAGAAAAAGCATAAGTCATGTAAAGCCGCTCTCTCGCCCTCGTCATTCCAACGTAACAGAGCCTTCTCTCTTCTTCTAGCTGATCATTCTCGCCGAGCGATCTAGCGTGAGGAAATATTCCCTCCTCCATCCCGATTATAAAAACGTTCTCATACTCAAGACCTTTAGCGCTGTGAAGTGACATAAGATTGACTCCGCCGCTCTCCCCATCTGACGTATCTGCTGGCGATATAAGCGATATTTGTTGCAAAAATGCCGCCAGATCCTCGGAGGTCGAACCGGTCTCATACTCCCGTACTACAGATAAAAATTCATCCAGGTTTTCAATTCTAGAACGTGCTTGCGCTGTTCTTTCGGCGCTTAACTCCTCCAAATATTTAGTTTTACTTAGAATCTTCCTTGCAAGAGAACTGAGGCCTACGATCTCCTTATGATTTATCAGATCGTCCATCATCTTTAAAAAGTCGAGGATCTGTTTGCTCGACTTTGACCCCACGCTTATCTCATCGATTCGATTTAGCGCTTGGTAGAGCGATATCTTCTTTTTTGCCGCGTAAGCTTCTATTTTAGCAACGGTTCTAGCCCCTATCCCTCTCTTTGGAACA
The DNA here is from genome assembly GCA_030597945.1 of Actinomycetes bacterium. GTDB lineage: Bacteria > Actinomycetota > Aquicultoria > CAJVYJ01 > CAJVYJ01 > JAUVQW01. Next base: position 27,366 of record JAUVQW010000002.1, on the reverse strand, counting down.
TTGATTATCCTTTTTAATTGCAGATTTGAGGACGGATTATAGATGACCCATAGATATGCCAAAATATCCTTGATCTCTTTTCGCTCATAGAATCTAAGGGATCCGATGATCCTATATGAGATCCCGTTTCGAAGAAGCGTCTCTTCCAATACTCTGGACTGAGCGTGCGTTCGATAGAAGATGGCGCAATCCGATAATTGCTCTCCCTCAGACTCTACCAAGCGTTCAATTTCTCTTACCACAAATTCTACTTCGGCGATCTCGTTTTCAGCAGCATATACAGAAGCTATCCCCCCTTCAGGGTTAGCCGTCCATAGCGTTTTTCCGCTACGATTTAGATTTCTTTTGATAACATTATTTGCGGCTTCCAGGATCTTTTTTGTCGAACGATAGTTCTGTTCCAGTTTTATAAGAGTCGTACCAGGAAAGTCTTTTTCAAAGTCGAGAATATTTTTTACATCGGCCATCCTGAAAGCATAGATCGATTGGTCTTCATCTCCAACGACTGTAAGGTTTTTACCGCCGCCGCCAAGATGCTTGATCAACCTATATTGAGCTGGATTAGTGTCTTGATACTCGTCCACAAGGACATATTTAAATTGATCCCTAAATCTGTCAAAGACGACCTTGTCTTCTTTTAATAATTTGACGGCCATATTGATAAGATCATCAAAATCCATGGCCTGGTTTTCAAATAACTTCGATTGATAGAGAAAATATATCTTTGAAACAATCTCTTCAAAATCATCTTCTGTGGTTTTTGAATATGTGTCTGGCTCGATCAATCTACTTTTTGCCCCGCTTATAGCGGCCAATATTCCCTTAGGCGGATATTGTTTTGGATCGAGATCCAGATCCTTCAAAGATTCCTTTACAAGCTGATATGAGTCCCTGCCGTCATAGATGGCAAAGTTGTTATCGAAACCGATCTTTTTAGCGTAGATCCGCAGCATTCTGTTGCAAGCAGAGTGAAAAGTGCTGATCCACATATCATTTGCCAGGCGCCCGCCGATCAATTTCTCTATGCGAAACTTCATCTCGGTCGCCGCCTTATTGGTGAATGTAATAGCCAGGATTGATCGAGGTTCCACGGACAATTCTCTTATTAGATAAGCTATTTTATAGGTAAGCAGACGAGTCTTGCCGCTTCCCGCCCCTGCAAGTACTAGAAGCGGCCCGTCGTTTAGCAAGACTGCTTCTTTCTGTATCGGATTTAAATCGTCGAGGATATCATTGTCAACCATAGGATCTTAGTTTATCACTCTTATCAAGCCCAAGTTGTTTTTTTTCAATAAAAAAAAGACCGCCTACAGGCGGTCTTTTACTTGATTTCTGCAGCTTGATTACGATTCAAACGTAAAGACTTCCAGGCTTTCATCTTTAGCAGATGCATCCTGGACATCTTCTACGCCTTCTACGATCTTACTTGATATCGTTTCTGTTTCCGGCTCAAGTTCTTCTTCGTGATGATCGTTACCGTTAAGAGTTACAACCGGTACATGTTTTACGCCGTATTCGACTTTCGTTAATTCATGAAGATCAATATCATCGGCGCTGATATTCTTGTCTCTGATCAGATCTTCAATGTGCGTAGCAGCATCACTGGCGCCGCTAAATACATCTTTTTTCTCTTCGCCGCCTTCTTTGTAGATTACCAAATAGCTCAAGACTACCCCTTCTTTCTTTTAAAATAAAAAAATTTTTGTGTAAGTATTATATCGTCTTTTTTATCAAAGTCTTTAACGAATATTACTATTTTTTTTAAAGGATACCAAGGTGGTGGTGATTGTCTTAGCAATCACCGTAGTTACGATATGGCTTTAAACGGGTATCCAGTCACAAATGGATCAAATGAAAAAATGGGCCGTTGTGGCTGATTCTATAAAGGCCAGTGCCTGGAATATAACTGAAGACTGGTTAACTGACGTTAAAGATGATCTGTGTATCAGCCATAATATAACTCCGATCACCAATGAAGAATTAATCGGAGCTATCCCAACCTTGATCGGAGGAATATCCAGCAACATTTCTAGGGCTGACATTCTTGATTCATTTGAGACAGACTCCGAACTCTATCAGATAGCTTCGGAATTTGGGAAAAGACGTCTTGAAATAGGATTCCAGATAGAAGACGTGATTCAGCAATGCGCCACACTTCGAGATGTTTTATATAATCACATTGCCTCAATAGATGATCTGTCGGCGGATGAGATCATCGCCTGCAACAAAAATCTCGGACCAGCTATGGATATGATCCAAAAAGCGATGATAAAAGGATTTTACGGCTCCGCTCAAATAGAAAATTACGAGCAGGCCGTAAAAGACAAGTTGACAAATGTCTATAATGCTGACGCAATCGAGAAAATGTTAGAGAGTGAAATGTGTAGATCAAAAAGATACAGAAAGGCCTTCAGTATTGCTTTTATCGGTATCGATGATTTCAAACATCTAGACCCTAAAGGGGGTACAGCCGAACAAGACCGTATACTTAAAGATGTAGCTAGCCAACTAGTAAGATTTATCCGATTGACAGATTCGGCGGCTCGGGGCAATTTAGGGGAATTCACCATTCTTCTACCGGAGACAGACATCGATGAGGCTAAAAAGGCTGTCGATCGGGTAAGGCGTTCGATTAAACAAGACTCAGTAAGAAAAAACGATCCGATAACATTAAGCGGAGGCATCGTTGAATACCCTAGTGGCGGCGCAAGCCTGGCAGAGCTTATTAAAAAAGGACGGCTTGCCCTAAAAAGAGCCAACGATGACGGTGGAAATACGACAAAATTGTCTTCCTGAATAGAATCGTCGACCAACTGAAGACGATGCGGTAGCTTAGGGTATGCTAACGACTATTATATGCAATATTTTCAGTGAAAGAGTTATAGATTAAACAACGATCGCAACTCTGCCCCTCGCGACAAAGACATCCGTTCTTTATCTTCCAGCAATCCTCTTTACTCTTGTAAGCTTCACAGTCTATATAATGACTTGCCGGGCACTTCTTTATCTCCCAACATCTAGCCATCGCGACCCCCTGACATTGCCGTCTTTGGCGCTTCTATATCCGCTTAACAATCAAGCTATATTATTATCGACATTTATTAATAATTGATAAATTGTTTTGAAAAAGCTTTATTTATTACATCGTGGGAGTTTTAATGTGGGCGAGGTTTTCAAACTTCGCATAATTATCTACAAATGATAGCTGAACGGAACCAGTCGGTCCGTTTCTGTGTTTTGCAATTATGATGTCAGCAATATTGTCATCATTTTCCGGATTATAGTACTTGTCTCGATAGATGAAAGCCACCAAGTCAGCATCTTGCTCAATAGCGCCGGACTCTCTTAGGTCGGATAGTTTAGGTCTCTTATTATCACGGGCCTCTACAGCTCTTGAGAGCTGGGAAACAGCCATCACCGGTACATTCATTTCGCGCCCAAGTATCTTTAAAGATCTCGATATCTCAGATATCTCCTGCTGGCGATTCTCAGATCTGTTTCTTCCGGTCATAAGCTGCAGATAATCCACGATTATTAACTCTAATTTCTCTTTTTGCATAAGCCTTCTGGCTTTCGCTCTTATCCCCATAATCGTGGCGCCGGCCGAATCATCGATATGAATGGGGGCGTTTGCCAAGCGATCCATCGCTCTTTGAAGATGTTGCCAGCCGTCGTCCCTTATCTTTCCCGTCCTTATAGCCTGGGCATCGATTCTCGCTTCTGAAGCTAGCAACCTTTGGGCCAGTTGGTGCCTACTCATCTCAAGACTAAAGATAGCCACCGGCTTTTTTTCCACGACAGCCACATGCTGGGCTATAGACAGAGCTAAAGCAGTCTTACCCATCGACGGCCTTGCCGCCACAATGATCAGATCTGACTTTTGAAGGCCCGATGTCTTAAGGTCGAGGTCTCTAAAACCGGTTGAAAGGCCAGTTAGATCATTATTGTCTTTTGCAAGTTTTTCAATGTGTTCGTAATTCTCGATCACCACTTGCTTAATAGGGACAAAATTTTCAGAAACTCTTTTATCAGAAATAGCAAAAATTAGGCTTTCCGCTTCATCGACAGCAAGCTCAATATCTTCAGGGGCTTCATAACCAATCGTTGCTATCTCCGTCGCAGCCCTGATCAGACCTCTTAGAGTAGCATTCCTTGAGACAATATTCGCATAATGCACTGCGCTTGCGGCCGTGGGCACAAGATTAGCAAGAGAGTGAATGAAGGCTTTTCCCCCGATTCGTTCCAATGATGAACTACTTTTTAGATTCTCTGAAAGGGTAATCGAGTCGATCGGTTCTCCATCGACGAACATCGTGTTGATTGACTCGTAAATCGAGCGATGGGCGTCACTATAAAAATCCTCCGATTTTACGATTTCGATTACTAGCGAAATAGCGTCGGCAGAGATAAGCATCGAACCAAGCAGTGCTTGTTCAGCTTCTATGTTATGAGGAGGGATCCTATCAGATGTAGTTACATTTAGATTTTGGCTTTTTTCAGCCACAGCTACCTACCGACTTTTCTCTTCAATGGCAACGATTTCCGCTTTTATTATAGCATCGACATCGAAATGAAATTTGATTTTTATCTCATGCGTACCCGCATCTTTGATGTGATCACCTAAGCCGACCTGATTTTTATCAACCTCGACTTTAAGCTGCTCCCCTATCGCCTCAGCAATATCCTTGGCCGTTACCGAACCATAGAGTCTTCCCTCTTCTCCGGCACGGGCTTCTAATTTTATATCTTTTCCATCGACCTTAGCGGCTATTTTTTCGGCTTCTTTCTTTACAGCCGATTCCTTTTTATCAATTATCGTTCTTCTAGCTTCCAGTTGTTTAAGGTTGCCAGGAGTTGCGACGATTGCCAATCCTTTAGGTATAAGATAGTTGTTGGCATATCCTGGTGCGACATTAACAACGTCACCGATTCTTCCCAGCGATAATATTTCTTCTTGTAAGATGACTTCCATCTAAGTCCTCCAGTTGATCGGTGATCTAAACGTTCTTTGAATCACTTTGAATCATATGGTATTAGCGCCATCTCTCTAGATCTTTTTATAGCGATCGCAAGATCCCTTTGATGTTGCTGGCATGTGCCCGAGACTCTTCTAGGCCTTATCTTTCCTTTATCACTAATATAGCGCCTTAAAGTCGACAGATCTTTATAGTCAATATAATCTATTTTCTGCTTACAAAAATAACAATACTTTCGTCTTGGTTTGCGCGTGAATTCTTTCTGTATCGGCTTTCTGGCCAATCTTACCACCCTTTCTAAAAAGGAATATCCTCATCAAGATTTATCTCAGCGGACTCTGTTACACCGACCTCAGCAGGCCGTTCACCGCCGCCGGATTTACCTAAAAACTGAACATTCTCCGCGACGACCTCTACAGTCGTCCTCTTTTGTCCTTCATTATTTTCCCAAGAGCGGCTTGTCAGACGCCCTTCTATTGCAACCGGGCTTCCCTTTCTAATATACTCCCCACATAATTCCGCAAGTTTTGCCCAAGCAACGACATTAAAAAAATCGACATCGCTAATCTTTTCACCCTGTTTATTCGTGTAGTTTCTGTTAACAGCGATTCCAAAATTAGCGACCGGACTGCCATTCGGCGTGTACTTAAGCTCCGGATCACGAGTTAAGTTTCCTATAAGTATTACGCGATTAAGGGATGCCACTTTCTATCCTTTCTTTTTCTTCTCGGGAAGCTTAAATATCCCGAACCTAATAATTTCATCTTGAATTCTCAGATTTCTTTCTAACTCTTCTAAAGTCTTGGGTTCACCATCGAAAAAAAAGAGGCCATAGATGCCTTCTGTTTTATGATTGATCTCATAGGCGAGTCTTTTCTTTCCCAATTGTTCTTTTTTTACAAGTTTACCCTGGTTTTTATCTATCAGAGTCTCGATCTTATTATTGGTCTTTTCTACAGCCGCGTCATCAATGTCAGCATCAAGAACGACCATCATCTCATAGTGGCGCAATATCTCACCTCCTCTGGTCATTGAAGTCCGTTTAATACAGACCCCTTTCAGCCCCATTTTTGGATGAAGCAGAAGGATAGCGTTGATTATACCATAGCAAGCTTTGTTTACAACTTATTATATCTACTGATTACCACGGTTAATACGTTTCTTAAACCTTTTATTAAAGACCGATCTTTGCAGCTTGATCCTTCTATTGCATCCTTGACAGATTAGGCCGATATCCATGCCCGTTCTATATATTTCCCACTTGCTTGATCCGCAAGGATGATCTTTTGATAACTCGACAATATCACCGATCTTGACTTCTACGTTCTTGCTCATTTCCTCAGATATCTTTCTTTTATTAGCTACACAGATGAGATAAACAAGATCTATATTAAACGCTCTTAAATATTCCTCTAATCTGGATGTACGAGCTCTCTAGCAGTAACTCCACATCTCCCATATCGACCTCGGATATTTTTAAAGCCAAACCGCAATCGGCAGTAAGCTCCTTGGGTAGAGGAACAACATCAAAATCAATGTCGTTTTCTCTAAAAATATCTTCCGTTTTTAAAGCCTGATGCGTCGAATTAAAGACAATTATGTGTTCGGCCATTTCCCTACTCATAATCAATTTCTAAATTTAGTGACAAAAAACAAATACAAGTATATCGTTATCGGGCAAAGCATAAAAGTGTTTCCATGTGCATATTTTTTAATTACACTTGCCCTTTATAACATTCAACGTAGAATCTTACCTATAAACAAAAAAACCGTTAGGGTCGAATGAGTTCAAAGATAATTGTAACTGTTCTTGGTAAGGATCAATCCGGTATAGTAGCAAAAGTTTCCGGTGCTTTGGCAAATAACTCCTGCAATATCGAGGATATCAGCCAAACCCTTATGGATGACATTTTTTCGATGATAATGCTGGTAGCGATTGATGAAGCCAAGATTAAGATTGATGAGCTAAAAAATCTCCTTTTGAAACTGGGAGAGAAACTCAATCTCAAGATCACCGTCCAACACGAAGATGTGTTCAGATTTATGCACCGCGTCTAAAAAGTAGCAGATATGCTTATCAACCATAACGAAATATTAGAAACAGTTAATATGCTAAGGCAAGAGAAATTGGATATCCGTACCGTTACTCTTAGCTTAAATCTTAGAGATTGCCAGGACAGCCGACCGGCAAAGCTGCAACACAACATTTATTCGAAAATCACGAACACGGCCAAAAATCTTATCGCTGTCGTTGATGAACTGGAATCGAAATATGGTGTTCCTATTATCAATAAAAGGATAGCAGTCAGCCCAATATCCGCGATAGCCGAAGGGTGTAAAGGAAAAGACCTTAGATCGATAGCGATCACTTTAGATGAGGCGGCAGACAAAGTCGGTGTCGATTTTCTAGGCGGCTACAGCGCTCTCGTTCAAAAAGGTTTTACCAGTGGCGATGTCTCGCTCATCGATTCTATTCCGGATGCTCTATCGGTTACCGAACGAGTGTGCTCCTCTGTAAATGTCGCTTCCACTAAGGCAGGCATCAATATGGACGCGGTGAAAAAAATGGGTGGCGTAATAAAAGAAACGGCGGAAATGACCCGTGATCAAGATGGGGTCGGGTGCGCTAAATTAGTAGTTTTCTGCAACGCTCCTGAAGATAATCCCTTTATGGCCGGTGCTTATCACGGGATAGGAGAGGCCGAGGCGGCTGTAAATATCGGCATCAGCGGCCCGGGAGTGATCAGGTCAGCTATTGAGAACAGTCCCGGCCTGGACTTTACGTCCCTATCGGAGATCATCAAGAAGACGTCGTTCAAAATAACTAGGGTCGGTGAGCTAATAGGCAGAGAGGCCGCTAAAAGATTGGGAGTTACGATGGGGATCATCGATCTCTCTCTCGCCCCGACACCTACCGCCGGAGATTCAGTGGCTTTAATACTTGAGAAGATGGGTTTGGAGTATTGCGGTTGTCACGGTACGACTGCTGCCCTGGCTCTTCTAAATGAAGCTGTAAAAAAAGGCGGTCTTTTCGCGACTTCATCAACGGGCGGTTTATCAGGTTCTTTTATCCCGGTGAGCGAGGATCTGGGCATGGTTAAAGCAATTAAAGCCGGGGCTCTTTCTATCGATAAACTTGAAGCCATGACTTCTGTCTGCTCTGTCGGCCTTGATATGATAGCTGTCCCCGGCGATACCACTGCTGAGACTATATCCGCAATCATAGCTGACGAGATGTCGATCGGGATGATCAATGATAAGACTACGGCGACACGGCTGATTCCTGTTCCCGGCAAAAAAGTTGGCGAAGTAGCTAACTTTGGCGGCCTGTTAGGTGGGGCGCCGATCATTAAATTAAGTGATCATTCATCGAAAGATTTCATCGATAGAGGCGGCAGGATCCCCGCACCGATCAGAAGTCTGACCAACTAGAGTTTTAGGCGGCCTTCTCTTTCTTAACGGCCTTATTAAGCAGCTGTCCCAATTTCACTACTGTCGGAAGATCGCCAGTTATATTAATCTTGCGCGATTTATAAGCCTTCAGCCATGGCATTATCTTTCTGGTCTGTAATAGGGTCGAGAACCTGTCTGCCTCCATCTCGATAACGCAATCGGCACCTTCTTCTATACCTTTACTGGCAACCGGTGGACCGGTCAGATCAAGCGACCAGCTTCCACCGTTTTTTCCTCTTAGCTCGATAGCTAAAACGGCGTTTATGGCTTTAGCCGCATCCTGATATCTTCTCGCAAGTTCGGGAAGAATTTCTTCGAATATCACATTTGGTGCTTGTTCAAAAGGATCTCCACTCATATCATCACCTCTTTATAGGATCATATGTTCTCTTGTCAAAGGCCCTTGCTGCCTCAACGTATCCTTCATATGTTTTTGGCAAAGCAACTGATTGCATATTGTATTGCTCATCTCGAATGAAACGATATACGCTGCCATGAAGGCGATAAATTCGCGATACTTCTCATCTGGAACGATCTTGTCAGATATTATATCTTCATTTTCCTGAAGATTATCAAGCCATCTTCTTACAGTAAGCTGATAGTGATGGGTGATATTCTCGTGATCGAGGACCTCGAAGCTTGAGAGCTCTAGTGCCTGGACTACCTCCCAAAGACTCTTCCAATGTCCTACACCAAAATGCATCTCAACCAGATCATCTACTTCGGTTCTAAGTCCATCCAGCTCAAGGCTTCTGGTCGCCCACGGTCTTGTCATTCCATGGACTAAAAAAAGACCGCTCTCTTTAAGTAGGCGATTGGCATTCGAAAATGTAAGATTTAGATCTTCAATGTGCTCGATCGCCCCGACAGTGAGTATCTTGTCAAAAGACTCGGTTTCGTAATCCAAATCATATACATGCTCAACGTCGGCATGCACTCTATTCTGAATACCGAGTAGTTTGGCTTTCTCGTTTACGAACATCGCTTGTTCGTTAGATAACGTTATACCAATAGCTTCGCAATCATACTTTTCAGCTGCAAAGAAGAGGAAGCTTCCCCAGCCGCACCCTAGGTCAAGTATCCGGTCACCATTTTCCAGCCTGAGTTTATTTGTTTTCAACCTAAGTTTATCGTTTTCGGCACTTATAAGATCATTGTTTTCATCTGTAAAATAAGCGCAGGAATATGCCATTCTTGGTCCCAGAAAATTCATAAAGAACTCCGGTGGTAGATCATAATGTGAGCTTATCGCCCTTCTGTCAGACGTTATCTTCTCAATTCTCGCAGCTATCTCTTTATTGATCTCTGTCATTTGCCCTCACATCTTTTACATTATTAAAAAAAGCCTTACTCGTATCTGCTGCAGTTAATAAATACAAACTTATTTTTCACTTGTGATAAAAATCTTCTGACTATGAGACTTCGTCAACATCACTCGGTGCTTCGGGAGCGCTCTTTAGTCTACTGCGAGTAACTACACTAGATACGTCTTTTGCCTTTTCTCCAATATTCTTTCTCGTTTCCTGACCCGACCTCGGGGCGATCAATATCCCGCCCAGGAGACCTAAGGCAAAAGCAAGCACCGTGGCGACTATCCAGCCGACGTTATCACTCTGACCGGCTGCGAACCCACCAACCTTATCTCCGGCGGAACCGGCTACATTTGATATTCTTTTTCCAATAGTACTCTGGTGCGTTTGCTTGTTGGTCTTTTGAAACATCTTATCTACCTCCCCCAAAAAAGATAATCCCCTAATCTCAAGCTACTGAAACATCGCTTGGGATCAGGGGACCTGATCGTCAATTAGAGTTTGTTTCTTAGGTCAGTTTACCGGCTGCTCTTTTCCCTCTTCTGTCTCGGGTTCCGGTTCCGGAATACCCATTAAAAACCGGTGGACGGCATTTGCGGACTTGCGCCCCGCTCCCATTGCAAGAATTACAGTAGCTGATCCAGTAACAATATCACCGCCGGCATATACCCCTTCAATACTGGTCTTGCCTGTATTTTCATCAGTAACGATGTATCCCCATTTATTTAGCTCAAGATCCTTTGTAGTTTCGGGAATGATCGGATTAGAGTTTGTGCCGATCGCCATTATCACGAGATCACAAGGTATTTGAAATTCTGATCCTTCGATCGGAATCGGGCGGCGCCTTCCTGAATCATCGGGCTCTCCCAGCTCCATCCTTATGCATTCAATGGCTTTGACCCAGCCTTCACCATTATCGATTATCCTGATTGGACTTGTAAGCAGATCAAACTTTATCTGCTCTTCTTTCGCGTGATGGACTTCTTCTATTCTGGCCGGTAACTCCTCTTCGCTCCTTCGATAAACTATTGTCGCCTCTTCGGCTCCAAGCCTAAGCGCCGTTCTAACTGAATCCATGGCAACATTACCGCCACCGACGACTGTTACTTTCTTTCCCACTTTGATCGGAGTATCGAACTCAGGAAATTCATAGGCTTTCATTAGATTTGTCCTCGATAGAAACTCATTTGCCGAGTAGACTCCGTTTAGATTCTCGCCATCGATATTCATAAACATCGGCAACCCCGCTCCCGTGCCGATGAATACGGCGTCAAATTCTGCTTTAAGGTCCGCGATCGTAAATAACTTCCCGATGACAACGTTTGTCTTGATCTCAACGCCCATGTCTTCTAGAGCCCTAATCTCATCGGCTACAATGGCTTTTGGCAAGCGAAACTCGGGTATCCCATATATTAAAACTCCGCCCGGTTCATGCAATGCTTCATACATCGTCACGCTATGACCGAGCTTTGCCAGTTCAGCGGCGGCAGTTATACCGGCGGGACCACTTCCCACGACTGCAACTCTCTTACCAGTCGATTCCGCTAGTTTAAATACTGCCTTTTCGCCGGTTTCTCTCTCATAATCAGCGGCAAATCTTTCCAGGCGCCCGATCGATACCGGTTCGAATTTCTTGCCGACGACACAAACTTTTTCACACTGGTCTTCCTGTGGGCAGACACGACCGCAAACAGCTGGAAGAAGATTTGTCTCCTTGATCTTACGACTGGCGCCAACGAAATCATTATCTCTGATTAGCTCGATAAATTCTCTTATAGGAACTTCTACCGGGCAACCCTTTATGCACGGAGGTTTTGGGCACAAGATACAACGCTCCGCCTCTTCAAGGGCCTGTTCAACCGTATATCCCAAAGCTACTTCATCAAAATTCTTCCCACGCTCTATCGGGTCTTGATGGGGCATAGCTACTTTATCGGGGATAAGTTTTCGTCGCTCTCTTTTTACTTCCTGTTTTTCTTCGCTTTGCTCTTCGTTCTCAGACAATGGAAAGACCTCCAGATCTTTTTGTGAATACTAGCTTGCTGGAGCACAGTTACATTCGTATAGCTCCATCGCTTCCTTCTCCTCTTTTAAATACATCTGCTGACGGCTCATAAGTAGATCCCAATCGACCTCATGACCGTCAAATTCCGGTCCGTCGATGCAGCCGAATTTTGTTTGGCCGCCGACGGAAACACGGCAAGCTCCGCACATACCCGTCCCGTCGACCATTATTGGATTCAAGCTCACCCAAGTCTTAACCTTGTGCGGCTCGGTCGTCTTACAGACAAATTTCATCATTATTGCGGGACCAATAGCTATGACGAGGTCGATCCCCTTTTTTAATTCCTCTTCTAAAGCGATCGTTACGACACCTTTAATGCCTTTACTGCCATCATCGGTGGTAATCAAAACTTCATCGCATGTAGCTGCCATCTCATTTTCATAGAGAAGCAGGTCCTCATTTCTGGCACCCATTACTGTCACGACTTCATTACCGGCAGCTTTTAAGGCTTTGGCGATAGGGTACAGAGGAGCAACTCCAAAGCCTCCGCCAACAAGAGCAACTCTTCCAAACTTTTCTATATGAGAAGGTTTACCAAGAGGACCGACTACATCTTTGATCTCATCTCCGACCTCTAAAGTCGATAGCTCCGTTGAGGTCTTTCCAACGGTCATGTACATTAGGCTGATCGATCCTCTTTCCGGATCGATATCGGCTAGAGATATCGGTATCCTCTCCCCATTTTTGTGGATCCTGATGATGACGAACTGTCCCGGTTTCGCGTGCTCGGCAATATCGGGCGTATCAAGTCTTATGTAGTAAACGTCCGGCCGTACTTTTCGTTTCTCTAAGATCTTAGCCACTTATACACCTCTTCACATAATAGTTGAATAAAATTATGACAACCTTTTATTACAAGGCTTAGTTGATACCCATTTTGCTTTATGCTCAGAAAACACAAGAAAGGTTAATTCAGAATTCTGCATAAAATATTAAAGCAGAATAACTATTCTTTAGCAAGAGGTCTTAAGGAACTTATGCGCTTGAATCAAGCGTCTAAACTTTGTAAACATGTTGAGCATGGATCTGGTCGACTTCCCACTTTCCGCATCGACCTCCCCACTTGGCAAGCACTTCATCTTCCACCTGGATCTTGATGATCTCGCAACTGTTCTCGCAGCCATTGCAACCAAAACTACTGGTTTTATAATCTATTAAGGAAGCATCAAAGCCTTTAAAATTTGTCGGCCTGTCATCTAGCATCATCGTCTCCTTAGCAAGTAGCGCGGAGCCGATAGCGCCCATAACATTAAAATGATCTGGAATGATGATTTCCATGTTCAGGCCCTCTTCAAAAGCGCGCTTCATCCCCGAATTGGCGGCAACTCCTCCCTGGAAGACAATGGGGTTTAAGATATCCTTGCCCTTAGCCAGATTGTTGAGATAATTCCTTACTAAAGCCTGGCAAAGCCCAAAGATTATCTCTTCAAGAGCATAACCGACTTGTTGTTTATGTACCATGTCAGATTCAGCAAATACCGAGCATCTACCGGCGATTTGAGCGCCTTCTTTAGCTTTTAAGGCATGTCCGCCGAATTGATCAATCGGTATGCCGAGGCGCGCCGATTGATGATCTAAAAAAGATCCGGTCCCGGCAGCACAGACGGTATTCATGGCAAAGTCGACTACCACGCCGTCATTTAGAAGTATTATCTTTGAATCCTGGCCGCCTATTTCAAGTACAGTCCTGACGTTGGGTGCAACATGGCTGGCAGCCACCGCGTGGGCCGTGATCTCATTTTTAACGGTGTCTGCGCCGACGATGACGCCTGTCAGATATCTGGCACTCCCAGTCGTGCCTACCCCTAAGATATTGATGTCGGCTTCAAGTTTATCTTTTAACTCTTCCAGACCCCTTTGTACCGCTTGTATGGGTTGTCCCTGCGTACGCCTGTAGACAGAGGCGACTACTTTATTATCGATGTCGAGAATCACCAAGTTAGTGCTTACAGATCCGACATCGACCCCAAGATATCCAATATTATTTATTTTTTCCTCCGACAAATTATTCTCCCCTTAGTATTAGTTTCCGGCTCTAGCCCTCTTTTTGCTCATTAAAAGATCTAGGAAGGCCTCCATCCTGGTAGCGATCCCGGCTTTTCCTGTCTGCTCGTCTATTGTGAAGTGGATGATTGGGATATGGATGTCTCTTGCCACTCTTGGCAATATCGATTTAGCGATTGTCTCCGGCATGCAAGTAAATGGGAACATATGGACCACTCCATCAAATCCGTCTCTAGCATAATGAATGGTATGCCCCACGCTTTGAAGGCCCTCACCACCGACCGCATGACTTAAATATGGTTTGGCCAATTCTGCGATCTCACTCGGTGATGCTCCGCCTACTGGGTTCTCCCCCGCGGGGCCGATCCAGTCGGTAACATAAACCGACCTCTCTAAATATACGCCTCTGCTTCCCAGCCATTCCTCGATATCAAAGTTGGCAAAGGGCTCTAGAAGGATAAAAAACTCACCGATTATTCCGATCTTTAAAACATCCCTCGATGGGTCTTTATCAACTTCGTCTACGACGCTTATAGCCTCTCTTAAATAACCTTCGACTTCAGAAGTCGATTTTATATTGGAGAGAACGTCCATGGCTTGCTTATAAGCCTTCGTGGTGCTTCCGGGAATCACTTCGTAACAACGGTTTTGTAAAACATATTTCTCCAACATGTCATAAGCTTGGGCTTTAGGAAAGCTTTCCTTTAGAGCCTTGATGATCTTCCTCGATGACTTACCCGATGCTTCTTTGATCGGCCCGAGAAATTTTGAGATACCCATAGATGGAGGTTCGACAACCACCATTTCGAACTCATAACCCGCTTCATTTAGGATCCTCTTTTCAACCTCGGCATAATAACCGAACCTGCAAGGACCACGTCCACCAGCCATTATCAATGTATCAGCGCCATTTTCCAACGCCTCGATGAAATTACCGATATTGATCTTTAGAGGAAGACAAGAAAATTCGGGAGCATGTTTTGATCCAAGAGCCAAGGTCCTCTCGGAGGATTTTGGAGGCACCATATATTCAATACCAAGCCGTTCTAACAGATCGCCCAGTAGAATATCAACGTGCCCCATTCTCGGTGAAGCCACTAACAAACTAGCGACTCCTTCTTCCGGCCTATCATATCTACAAAAGCTTCCACTCTGGTGATCAACCCGGCTTCAGCGCTATGTTCATCAATGACTAGGGGCATCATCGGAACATTGTTGTTTTTTCTAAGTTCGTGCTCAAGAAGCACCTGGACCAGAGAGTCTGGACCGCAGGCAAAAGACAAAACGTAGATTATTCCATCTACAGATTTGTTGTTAGCCCAATGATATACGGTGCCGACCACCTCTTTTTCATAGGTCCAAAAAAGTTTTTTTGGGAGACGACTGTTCTCTAATTCGATTACCGAATCAGGAATCATTTCTGCTGTTACTACGTCAACTCCCATACCTTTTAATCTCTTTATCAGATTCATGCTTATGTATTGGTCATAAATATTGTATGGATGACCGGCGATACCCACTTTTAAACGGGGCTTCTGAGCGGAAAAATTCTTCTTCTCTAGTAGCTCAATCGGAGTCTTACCTGAAAGCATATGGTGATGATAGTCTCTTAGTGCCGTAACGCCATTTTTATAAGCACCCATTACCTTCATCCGGCTACTGGAGAATCGACTTCCCAGCTCTAAGACGCTCTTCATATACTGTCGCCAACCCTCTTGCATATTTATTGTGGTATCGATGATTTCCGGCATGTCATCTTCGAGTGCCCTAGACATATCCGGAAGTCCTAGAAACTTAGGACAAGTGTATTCTTTCTTGACGACACTTACGATCCTGGGAACAAAAATTGCGTCTACACGCTCTTTTAAATCCATCAGATGGCCATAGAAGACTTTTACAGGAAGGCAGAGCTCATTATCTGCAAAGACAGTGCCTGTGTTGACGGTCTTCTTGCTAGTTGGATTGGAAACAACGACCTCGGCCCCGAGTTGAGTCAAGAAATGCTCCCATAAAGGAAAGTATTTATAGTATAGAAGCGCTCTAGGATAACCTATCTTCAATTTTCCATCACGACCTGACACTTCTAAAATTCATCGCCAACAATTTTCACCTACTGAAGTAGCATTGTCAACTTGCTTATCACATCATCATTATGTGATACAATTCATAACTCATTATTTTTTCCAATAAAAACCCCGATAAACAGTAAAGTCATGCGACGAAATTGAAAATTGGTATGCTTGATTGATAAAATTTTTTGGGTATATAGTATAATGTGATCATTGAAGGAGTGATGAAATGGCAGAGCATCTTGAAAACAAGCTTAAGAGATTAAAGGCTAAGCTGGATGAGCTAAAACGAAATCTCCCAATGGATAATATACCTCTTTCAACGTTGCTTGAAATAGAAAGTATAGAAAGGGAGATAATTTTTTTATCTTCAGATACTATTGATTTTGATGTAAACGAAGACACGACAATCAACTAAGAACTAATCAATAAGACGAAAAAAAGGCCTCTGTGGGGCCTTTTTTTAACCCTTTCTTCTTGCCAGCGCACCTTACGAATTCTGCTTCGCAATGTCGCCGATGATTGGCAATTTCCACTCTTCTCCCTGGTAAGCTCTTACCATAAGCATTACCCAGACCACTAAAAAAACAATAGAAAGAATAAAATATAATAGTGGCACGATTATGAGAAGTAAATTGATTCCGGGAACAGCGGCGAATATTCCTATCAGGATCGATAACGCTATATAGACAATTGAGACCCCGATATTAAAAAATATAGACTGCAACGCATGAAACCTCACCCCATGATCCTCTTTCTCGATCAGAAAAAAGATGAGACCACTTATCCAACCGAAAAGATAGCACAAAAGACTGGCTACCCTGGGATCCAGATTAGTAGATGATGAGACATTATTATTTTCGCTTTTTTCTACCATATATCGGCTCCAAGCTATTTGTAATACCTGAATAATAATACCACATTCTTGCTTATTTTAACCAAGCCCTACTTTTTAAAAAACACTTAAGCGGCGTATCTAAGAAGGGCACCTATTTGCTGATTATCACCGATCGACTCATGATATTTTAAGAAACGGATCTTAACATTTTTTGCACTGGCCAACCTCATTACTTCGCTAACAACATCTTTTTTGCTCTGAAGGCCTCTTTTGCATATAGGGCACCTTCTAACATCTTTTTCCGAGATGAAGTGTCCTTCATGGCAGTGATAACCGCCAATCTCCGCAGATTGTGGTAGAAGCACTTCGTTTGCCTGTCCTCTCTCTATCGCTTGTATCGTATTATCCAAACCGGTGACAGCTTTTTTCCCGTTATTTTCCTCACCGACCACTCTTCTTATCAATTCCTTTTCTCTTTCAAACTCATAATGCTTTTCACACTCGTTGCTTTTTAATAATATGCTGTTGATAGACGTATCGGGTTCGGCGATAAACTCACCCGCTATCCGCTCTTTCAGGTATGGGTGAAGCACTTCTTTAAACTTCGGTATCACCTCTTTTGAACCACCAATAAGCAGATGATTAAATCTTCGTGCTTTATAGTAGGCAAGCATCTTATTTGAGACTCTCTTTAAGTGCTTGGCAAGGTGATCTTCAATATGATGGGCTATTTTAGTCTGCCGCAGACTGGCCCAATCACCACTCTTTACCTGGTCAGGCACATTATCTTCAAAAAGACCAAAGGATTCTTCTATCTCTCCCATATAGACACTAAATATTCTCGCTTTTCTTCTGTCGACTACTACGGTGCAGTAGAAATCATACTGTTCGATTACCGAAGTTAGCGTAGTGGTATAGGGTTGATTATCTACGACAACCAGGTTGGGTAATCTGACCGGCAAAGTAACGACCTGCCAAAGACCCTGATCGGCGGATGCAAAGATTGCCAGCCCCCTCCTATCGTCTCTATCTAATTCGAATCTTACATACTGATCGATTCTTTCCAGGTCAATAGCTACCGATCTTTTCTCTTCAGCTCCAATATGGTTTTCTTTTAAGTAATCTTTTTCAACTTTTCTTAGTTGTGCGTTTAAATCCGGTTCCAAGTCCTGGTGCCTAGGAAAAAGAGCGCCATCGATATTTAAGTAAAAACTGATAACTTTTGATACGTTTCCTTCAAACCGGCCAAGCTCATTTAACTCATCATTTATCATATAGACCTCACCTGGATGATCATATTATATGCCTATTAGATACCCCCTAAAATCTTTATAAAACTAGGCAAAAAAGATAAGGAAATGACGAAAAGAGCTTGTAGAAGTCGTCCAGTGACGACCTTTTTAAAGTAGTGAAAACCACTAAATTACTTTATATTCGAACCTTGAATCAATTTTTTGCACCACCGTCAGCAGCGCTATCACCAAATCCCGGCTCGGACTCGAAGATTATCTCATTATTAAGGACATCGACCTTCACACTATCGCCCTCGCTGATCTCGCCTTCAAGTAGTTTAAGTGCTAGCTTGTCCTGGATCCTCTTTTGGATCACCCTCTTCAAAGGTCTTGCACCAAAAACAGGGTCAAATCCCTCAATGCCAACAAGCTCCTTAACGGCTTCACTCAGCTGAAGGGAGATCTTGCGCTCCTTTAGCCGATGTTTTAGATCCTTAATCTGGATATCCACTATTTTTCCAATTTCCTCAATAGATAAGCTGTTAAAAATGATTATCTCATCTATCCTATTTAGAAACTCGGGGCGAAACTGCATCTTTAACGCCTCATCGATCTTATCTTTTAGTTCTTTAGTGTCCTTATCTGTAAAATCTTGAATCCACTGGCTACCGATATTTGATGTCATTATGATTATTGTGTTTCGAAAATCAACCTTTCTTCCGTGACCATCGGTCAGCTGACCTTCATCGAGAACCTGAAGGAGAAGATTGAAGACGTCGGGATGGGCCTTTTCTATCTCGTCAAATAAGATAACGGCATACGGGCGTCGGCGCACAGCTTCAGTCAATTGGCCACCTTCTTCAAAACCAATATAACCGGGGGGCGCCCCTATCAATCTAGCCACACTGTGCTTCTCCATATATTCGCTCATATCTAACCGGGTCATCGCTCTCTCATCGTCGAAGAGATCTTCAGCTAGGGCTTTAGCAAGTTCCGTCTTTCCTACTCCAGTGGGACCAAGAAACATAAATGACCCTATTGGGCGATTGGGATCACCTAACCCGGCCCTGGCGCGCCTGATGGCATTTGAGACCCCTGTTATCGCTTCATCTTGCCCGATTACCCGTTTAGCTAGGCGCGTTTCCATCTCAACCAGTTTTGAGACCTCGCCCTCCAGCAACCTGGTAACGGGGATGCCGGTCCACTTAGCAACGACTTGGGCAACATCTTCGTCATCTACTTCTTCCTTTAACATCTGTTTATCAGCTTGCAAATCCTCGAGGCGATGGTTCTCGTCTTCCAACTGTTTTTGAAGGTCCGGCAAATCGCCGTAGCGTATTTTAGCGGCTTCTTGAAGATCCCCCACACGCTCCGCTTTCTCTTCACCTATCTTCGCCTGCTCGATATTTTCTTTAAGTTCCCGGATTCTATGGATGGCTTCCTTCTCGTTCTCCCAGTGAGCTTTTAGTCCCACGGTCTTTTCATTTAGATCGGCAAGTTCCGTCTTAATCCCATCGAGGCGTTCTTTTGAGACTTTATCCTTCTCTTTCGATAAAGCCGTCTTCTCGATCTCAAGTTGCTTGATCCTCCTGGTGACTTCATCTATCTCGATCGGCATCGAGTCTATCTCGATACGTAGTTTGGATGCGGCTTCATCTATCAGATCGATAGCCTTATCGGGAAGATAGCGATCGGTAATATATCGATTTGAAAGTTCCGCCGCCGCGACTAAAGCCGAATCTTTGATCCTTACTCCGTGATGAATTTCATAACGTTCCTTTAAGCCGCGAAGGATCGCTACCGTATCCTGTACGGAGGGCTCGGTTGTGTAGATCGGCTGGAAGCGCCGTTCCAATGCCGCGTCTTTCTCAATATTCTCCCTATACTCATCGAGAGTCGTCGCACCAATAGCCCGTAGCTCTCCTCTTGCAAGAGCCGGCTTTAGCATGTTGGAAGCGTCGACAGATCCTTCTGCCGCTCCGGCGCCGACTAGAGTGTGTAGTTCGTCGATGAATAGGATTATCTCCCCTTCACCTTCGATCACCTCTTTTATGACCGCCTTTAATCTATCTTCAAATTCTCCCCTATACTTTGATCCGGCAACTAAGGCTCCGATATCCAGCGCTATCACCCTTTTATTCTTTAATCCTTCAGGAATATCGCCGCTTATTATCCGCTGCGCTAGTCCCTCGACGATCGCCGTCTTACCGACACCCGGCTCGCCGATTAAAACCGGATTATTTTTTGTTCTCCTCGATAATACCTGGATAACCCTTCTGATCTCGTCATCTCTTCCGATCACCGGATCTAACTTGCTCTGTCTCGCAAGGCTGGTCAAATCGCGGCCATACCTCTCAAGCGATTGGTATTTCTCCTCGGGACTTTGATCCGTTACCCGCCGGCTGCCGCGAAGATCTGATAACGCTTTTAATACGTCAACTTTATTGACGCCTTCCTTTTTTAACGCGTCACCGGCAGGACCGCCATAATCGATAATCGCAATCAATAGATGTTCGGTGCTTACAAACTCATCCTTCATCTCTTCGGCTAAGGCAAGGGCGTTATTCATCGTTTCGGCAAACCCTTTTGATAATTGAGGCAGTGCCGCCGATCCGCTTATCTTGGGCTTCTTATCCAACACATCACTAATAGCCACCTCAACGCTATCAAGGCTTACCTGAAGCTTCTTTAAGATCGAAACAACAATGCCTTCCTTGTCATCCGTCAAAGCCGACAGAAGATGAGCAGGAGATACCTCGGCGTTTCCAAGCTCCTGAGCTTTTTTTTGAGCTCCCGCCAGTGCTTCCTGCACCTTTATTGTCAATTTTTCTACATTCATGATCTACTACTCCGCTTTCTAATCTTTATGATCTCTCCCTTGGGCACAAGTACTATCTCTCTCTTATAACTCTTGTGTACATTCTCTATCTCTTCCTTTAGCTTTGCCCTTCTCTCTTCCGCTAATTTTTTTAACTCGTCAGATTCAAAATTTAATCTTTCGACTTTTCTTTTCATCTCCATGATTATCTTTACACCAGCTAAATTTACGCCGTCTTCTTGCGTCAATCTCTGGATATCTTTCAACTGCTCAATGTTGCTATCAGAATATAGCCGGGTACTCTTTTCGGTCCTTCCCGGTCTTACCAGTTTCTTTCGCTCGTATATCCTAAGTGTTTGAGGATGCATTCCGGCCAGCTTAGCTGCGATACTTATCATATAGACGGGCTGGTCTTTTTTATTTTTGGCCATCAATCTTCCTCATATCCATTCCTTCCTATTTACTCTTTTTCCCCGCTTTGTTTGTGAGTTTATTAAAGGTCGATCTCGGATTATCTTTTTCGGTTTCTGATAATTTTATAAGCAGATCTCTCTCGTCAGCTCTGAGTTTCTTAGGTATCTTTACATCGATCGTGACCATTAGGTCACCGATAGCTCCCCCGCGAAGTTTGGGAGCCCCTTTTCCCTTGACCCTAAGCGTGGTCCTGTCCTGAGTCCCCTGTGGCACTTTAAGACTTACGTCTCCCTTTGGAGTCGGTATGTCGATCACGGCACCAAGAGCTGCTTCCGTATAAGAAACAGGAAGATCCAGGTGGATATTGCTGCCTCTTTTCTTAAATAGCGGATGGGGATCGACCTTTGTGATTATGTATAAGTCCCCGGACGGTCCGCCATTTTTCCCCGCTTCACCGTAAGCCCTATACTTTACCTTTGAATCATTGTTTACCCCAGCCGGCACCCTAATGGTGATCATCTTTGATTCTTGGATATTGCCGGCGCCATGACAGGTTGAGCATGCGTCTTTGATAATACTTCCCTGGCCATGGCATGTGGGGCAGGTGCGTGTCAGCCCGAAGATACCCTGATCGGTGGCGACTACCCCTTGTCCTCCACAAGTCGGACAGGTCTGCGCCGATGTTCCCGCTTTAGCGCCACTGCCTCCGCAAGTCGGGCAGGTCACGCTATGATCTATCTTGATCTTTCTTTCGACGCCTTCTAAAGATTCATCAAATGTTATCCTAAGACTGTAATATAGGTCTTGCCCTTTCTCCGCCCGAGACCTAGCCGCTCCTCTGCTCTCCTGGCCAAACAGATCAAAAATATCCTCATAACTCGCGCCGCCCGCTCCTTGTCCCCCACGAAAAAGATCCTCGAAATTGGCACCGCCCTGTTGGAAATTATAACCGCCTTGACTCATGAACTCGCGCTGCTGATCATATTCTTTTCGCTTTTTATCATCACCGAGTACATCGTAAGCATGAGATATCTCTTTAAATTTATCTTCCGCTTCTTTATTTCCGGGGTTGGCGTCAGGGTGGAATTTTCTGGCGAGCTTTCGATAGGAATCTTTTATCTCCTTTTTGCTCGCGTTTTTTCCTACGCCTAGGACTTCGTAAAAATCTTTTAGTTTATTTCCATCCATCACTCATCACCGTACCACCTTTACTTTGGCCGGCCGAATGACTTTTCCTTTAAATTCATAACCATTGTCAAGAACTTCAACAACAGTATTTTCATCATGTTCATCGCTCTCTACTTGCATCATTGCCTCATGTTTTTTAGGATCAAATTCTTTTCCTAAAGGATCGATAACGCTGAGACCCTCTTTTCCCAGCACATCACAGATCTGATTGTAAAGAAGTTCTATTCCAGCATGATAATCTTCCGAGACATCATCTTCCCTATGATGAATAGCCCGTTCAAAATTATCCAAGACCGGAAGAAGTTTTGATACCAAGTCTTGAGAAGCCATTTTCAGATACTCCGATTGCTCTCTTATCATCCTCTTCCTGAAATTCTCAAACTCGGCTTGAAGCCTCTGAAGGTTGTCGAGATATTCTTTAGCCTCAGTCCTAGCTTTCTCAAGATCACTCATGGGCTCTGAGGGCTCTTGCTCGATATCGTCGGAGAGATCGCTTACCAAGTCTTCTTCGACTGGTTCTTCATTTTTTTTATTATCTCTTGCCTCGTCCGGTTTCTTATTCATATTTCACCCGTTTTTGTTCAATCCTTCGCCACTCTCCGAGTGAATATCAAATCCGCCCGGAGCCTCCTATCAATTTCAATTTAAAGATAAACAATCTTATTTATCTTCTCGCTCAACCCTTACTTTTACCTGCTTAGGCCTACTCTCTTCAGCTTTTGGAATAGTGATCGTGAGTACGCCGTCTTTATAATCAGCACTGATATTGTCCCTCTTGATCGCACCAGGTATTGGGATGGACCGCTGAAAAGTCCCGTATCGTCTTTCCAGGCGATAGTAGTTATCTTCATCGACCTCTTCTGTAAATTTTCTCTCACCTTTTAATGTAAGAGAGTCTTCTGAAAGAGTAATATCGATATCGTCCGCCTCTACCTCAGGGACGTCTGCCTTTACTATTACATCGGTATCAGTCTCATAGGCATCTATCGCCGGTGCCCAGGCAAAACCTTTAGTGCCTTTTTCACCACCCGGACCAAAAGTTTTCTCAAAAACCCTTCCTACTTCATTTTGAAGACTTAAAAAATCTCTAAATGGATCCCATCTTACGATTGCCATATTGATTACCTCCCTAATTTTCTCTTTTTAACTCTTTCTTTCTAGGCCCAATAAGAACGCCTAAAATTCTTTCCCTATGAAGATTTTTTGTCGTCATCGACTACTTCTGCATCGATGACTTCTCCTTCATCCGCCTGCTCTTCGGTTGCCTGGTCCTCTCCGGCTGCCCCTTCCTGAGCTGCCTGATCAGCACTTTGTTGCTGATATACAATTTCGGCAATTTTGTTTGAAGCTTGGGTCAGTTCTTCGGTCGCCTTTTTGATCTTCTCGATGTCATCACCTTTTAGAACCTCTTTTGCCTCGTTTATCTTCTCTTCAATACCAGCTTTATCATCATCGGGAATTTTATCTCCAAGATCGCCTAGCGATTTTTCCGTCTGGTAAACCAGATTGTCAGCATTATTTCTTGCCTCGGCCTCCTCGTGCCTACGATGGTCTTCGGCCGCGTGTTCTTCCGCTTCCTTAACCATTTTATCGATCTCGTCCTGGCTTAGAGCGCTGGAAGCTGTAATAGTAATGCTCTGTTCCTGACCTGTCCCTTTATCCTTTGCCGAGACGTTGACGATGCCATCGGCGTCGATGTCGAATCCCACTTCGATCTGGGGTACACCTCGCGGAGCTGGCGGTATGCCGACCAATTGAAACTTACCTAGAGTCTTATTAGCGGCAGACATCTCCCTTTCCCCTTGAAGGACATGGATATCGACACTGGTCTGGCTATCATCAGCCGTAGTAAATGTCTCGCTTTTCTTCGTCGGAATGGTCGTATTTTTCTCGATCAGCTTAGTAAAAATGCCGCCCTTTGTTTCAATTCCTAGAGTTAAGGGCGTTACGTCAAGAAGCAGGATATCTTTAACGTCGCCTATTAAGACACCGGCCTGTATCGCGGCCCCAATAGCTACCACCTCATCCGGATTAACGCCCTTATTAGGCTCTTTGCCAGTTAAGCTCTTTACAAGTTCTTGAACCGCCGGCATACGCGTCGTACCGCCGACCAAAATTATATGATCGAGTTCGCCTTTTGAGACGCCGCCCTCCTTCATCGCCGACTCAACGGGAACCCTGGTTTTTTCGACCAAATCATTTGTCAGCTTTTCTAATTCCGTCCTTGAAAGAGTCATCTCCAGATGTTTAGGGCCGTTTTGATCCGCTGTGATAAACGGAAGGTTTATCGTTGTAGATAGTGTGCTGGAAAGTTCGATCTTAGCTTTCTCTGCAGCTTCTTTTAATCTTTGAAGGGCCATTTTGTCTTCACGCAGGTCTATACCATTCTTTGCTTTGAAATCATCAGCCATCCAATCCGTGATCCTCTGGTCAAAATCATCTCCACCCAGATGGTTATTGCCTTCAGTAGCCTTTACTTCAAAAACGCCCTCACCGATCTCGAGGACAGAAACGTCAAAAGTACCGCCGCCCAAGTCATAGACTAATATCGTCTGATCGTTTTCTTTATCTAATCCGTAGGCTAAAGCGGCCGCAGTCGGTTCGTTAATGATCCTCAATACTTCCAGACCGGCGATTTTCCCGGCATCCTTAGTCGCGTGCCGTTGGCTATCGTCGAAGTAAGCTGGCACAGTGATAACCGCCTTATCGATCTTCTCTCCGAGTTTCGATTCAGCATCCCGTTTTAGTTTTTGAAGTATCTTTGCCGAGATCTCCTGGGGGGTATACTCCTTATCATCGATTTTAATGATCTTATCGCTACCCATATCTCTTTTTACCGAAGATATAGTCCTCTCCGGATTCGTTATCGCCTGACGCTTAGCAACTTCTCCAACGAGGATCTCGCCCGTCTTGGAGAAGGCGACTATCGAAGGTGTCGTTCTTGCACCCTCAGCGTTTTCCACGACCGTGGGCTCTCCCCCTTCCAATACCGCCATACATGAATTCGTCGTTCCAAGATCAATACCTAGTGCTTTTGCCATTTAATATTCACTCTCCCTGATCTATAATTATATTTAGTCTTTCCCTATCATAAAATCTAAGTCCATTGTTGTCAAGTTTTTTAAGGGTCAAATACCTAGCGTATATGTACCCTTTATGAGTATTCTAATAACACTTATCAGGTAAAACGTCAAAAACTTATCGAAATTTGGACATTGCTAATAAAACGTTAGAGCCAAGGAGAAAGTGGGTGATTTATAAAAGAATATATAGTGAGAAAATGGGATTTAGGAGAATTCCTTAGTGAGATCAAATGTCGTTTCTTGATCAAGGGGACTCGACAGCGTGTTTCTCTTAACCTTTGCTTGATAGAGTGCTTGATCAGATTGGTAGATCAGATCATCTTTTGTAAAAGCGGTCGTCGGATAGTTGGAAATACCGAGGCTTATGGTAATATTTATCGGTTCCTCACTGTCCTCGACCTTAAATGAGGTATCCTCGGTACTTGAACGAAGCTTTTCCGCTACAATGTAGGCGTCATCATAATGGGTCTCGGGAAGGACAACGACAAATTCTTCCCCACCGTACCTGGCGACAATATCGGTATCTCTTGTATATTTTTTAAGAAGACCGGCAAAGTCCCGAAGGACTTTATCGCCGCCCACATGGCCGTATGTATCATTTATCGACTTAAAATGATCCAGATCTATCATTATCATCGAGAGCGGTTTCTCGTAACGTATTGCCCGGTTCCATTCCATCTCGATCCTCTCGGAGAAATAACGAAAATTATATACCGCTGTCATCCCGTCAAGCGATGCCCATTCCTTGGTCTTCTGGTAAAGCTCGGCGTTTTGAAGAGATATTGCCATCTGGGAGGCAAGCGCTTCCAGAAACCTTAGATTCTCAAAACTTATCGAGTGATCGTATTTCCTTCCCACGAGAAGCATACCGATAATGCTCTTCTTAAATATTATGGGTACAGCAACCTTGGAATCTACGTCCGGCTCATAGTTCAATCTCCAGCGACGGTTCTTTGTTGAGACAAGTATCGACTCAGATCGCTCGGCCGCCTTACCGATCAGCCCCCTTCCAATATTTACTTCCCACTGGCTCACATCGCCTTCAAACCCGTGGCTCTCTTTAATTTTTAATATATTCTTATCCTTCATAATAAATATTGCGGCGATATCGGGTTTGATATCCATTAGGATAATGTTCATCGCAAGCTTAAGGATCTCACCAGAATCGAGAGTGGAGCTAAGAGACCTTCCTGTCTCATAAAGAGCACTCAGATCGACGGCTGCCCGCCTTAATCGAACAGCAATGAAACCGGTTGCAGTTGAAATCCCGACAAATAACGCTAAGTACAAATTTATCTCCGCCATCTTTTCGTCCCTGATAAAACTATTTACGTAAAAATATATCCAGGTGGTTGCCGTCAGCGACATACCAAAGGGGATGCTTAAGCGGTGTCCTCCCCTTATAGAAGCGTAGATAATAGGAATACAGTAAATAAGTATGATAGGTGAATTAAAGCTTTCCGTCAGCGCCAACAACAAGGTTACCAAAAGGAAGGCGGCCGAGATAGTTATCAAGTTTCTCTGCTCAAATGAACCACCCAATTTATAGACCAACTTTGATAGCATTCCACCATCTCTTAGATCCCAATGGATCACAGCCATAATGGCGATCACAACAAATAATAGGGTAGTTCGAAATATGCTGTAGTTTGCAGCAAGAACCGATGACGTTGCGATCACCGCCGCTGCCGGAATGTATAAGATTTTAAACTGACGTTCGAATGATATTTTCAACCAGCGCAAACGGACTCCGTAAAATATGCTGCCTTCTTTTTTCCGGTCCTTGTGCGTTTGATCTTAACTTCGGTCGTTCGACCGGACTTCTTTAATAATACAAAATATATTGATAAGTCCATATAGATTTACAAAAGATTCGAGCGGATGACGGGAATCGAACCCGCAACCCTCAGCTTGGG
>JAUVQW010000032.1 GCA_030597945.1 Actinomycetes bacterium | reverse complement strand
CGTGAGCCCGATAAGAGTAAGTACGTTACGGTAAAACACAACCCCTAGTCAAAATAGTTGACAGTTCTTTTAGCAGAGTAAACTCTGCAGCTACCAGAGCTCGTTTTACGTTTTTCGATCGACTGCTTTCTGTGCTTTTCTCGTTCCTCCTCACCTCTCAAGTGCTTACGCCTTACGCTCTAACGCTTTACGGTCCTATTCCCACTCGATCGTGCTCGGGGGTTTGGAGCTGATATCGTAGACTACTCTGTTGACGTGCGATACTTCGTTGATTATCCGGTTGGACATCTTCTCTAGTATTTCGTAGGGCATTCGCATCCAGTCAGCGGTCATCGCGTCCTCGGAAGTAACGGCTCTTATAGCTATCGGGTGGGCGTATGATCTTTGATCGCCCTGGACTCCTACGCTTTTGATGGCGGGAAGCACGGCAAAAGCCTGCCATATTTTCTTGTAAAGACCAGCTCTTTTGATCTCCTCGGTTACGATGGCATCAGCGTTTCTAAGGATTTCCAGGCGTTCCTCGGTGACTTCGCCGATTATTCTTATTGCCAGACCGGGACCGGGAAACGGTTGCCTCCAGACTATGTCATCATGTAGTCCAAGTTCTTCTCCGACAACTCTTACCTCATCTTTAAAGAGCAGGCGAAGGGGTTCGATCAGTTTAAACTGCATATCCATGGGGATTCCGCCGACATTATGGTGGGTCTTTATCTTGGCGGCATCTTTTGTGCCACTTTCGATCACATCTGGATATAGCGTCCCCTGGACAAGAAAGTCCACGTCTTTTAATTTTTTTGCTTCTTCCTCAAAGACGCGGATAAACTCTTCACCGATAATAATCCTCTTGCTCTCCGGATCAGTCACCCCTTTTAATTTGGCTAGAAACCGGTCTTTAGCGTTCACATGGATAAGATTGATATGGAAATGTTGCCTAAATGTCTCTTCGACTTGTATGGCTTCATCTTTTCTAAGAAGACCGTGGTCTACAAAAACACATGTAAGATTATCGCCGACGGCTTTATGAACCAGAAGAGCTGCAACAGCAGAGTCGACCCCGCCTGACAGTCCACAGATTATCTTCTGATCTCCGACCTCATCGACAATAGCATCGACCGCGTCCTCGATCATTGATATCGATGTCCATGTCGGCATACACTCACAGGCCTCGTACAGGAAATTCTTTAAGATATCCAGACCTTTTGGTGTGTGTCCGACTTCCGGATGAAATTGAACGCCATAGATCTTTTTTTCTTGGCTTTCCATAGCCGCTACCGGGGCATCGGGAGCTTTGGCAGTAGCTTTGAATCCCGGTGGTGCTTCTTTTACGCTATCACGATGGCTCATCCAAACGCTTTGCTTACGCGGAAGCTCGTGAAAAAGAAGGCTAGCCTTTTCGATCTTAAGTTCGGTCTTTCCGAATTCACTTCTGCCCGTCTCTTCGACAATACCGCCGAGTTGGTGTGTCAGTAGCTGCATTCCATAACATATCCCAAGGACTGGGATACCAAGTTCTAGGATGGCCGGATCTAACCGGGGGGTATTGTCAGTGTAGACGCTTGCCGGTCCACCTGAGAGGATTATTCCTTTTGGACTCCTCTTCTTGATCTCTTCCGCTTTAGTGTCGTGGGGGATTATCTCTGAATACACTTTACAATCGCGCACTCTTCTAGCAATAAGCTGGGCGTACTGAGCTCCAAAATCTATTACCAGTATGGTCGCTAAATTTTTTTTATCCACAGATCATCATTTCACCGGTTAGTTTATTAGAATATAAAGCTAATTCTCCGAATTTAAACGCTATTTTCAACTTAAAAAACTTACAATTTCAATTTTACAATTTTCAATTCGCCATTGACCTTGGGGCGGTTTACCCCATTCCGACACCTTGGGCTTGTTGCAGCAGTTTACCCTCGGTCCGAAGCGCCGGCGCTACCATTAATTCTGCTTTTTGAAAGGCTTTAATATTTTCGTATCCACATGTAGCCATCGAGGTCCTGAGAGCTCCAAAAAGATTTAAAGTACCGTCGTTTTCTCTGGCTGGGCCAAGAAGAATGTCTTTTAGACTGCCGGCTATTCCCGTTTGAACACGAGTACCGCGAGGAAGTTCCGGATGGAACGTTGCCATTCCCCAGTGGAAACCTTTTCCCGGTGCCTCTTTTGTTCTAGCAAGGGGTGAGCCGATCATCACCGCGTCGGCGCCGCACGCTATAGCTTTTGCTATATCGCCGCCGGTTCTCATGCCGCCATCGGCTATAACTTGAACATACTTACCCGTTTCGTCTAAGTGTCGGGTTCTAGCCGCCGCCGCGTCGGCAATGGCAGTGGCTTGCGGGACACCAAGACCAAGCACTTGTCTAGTAGTGCAGGCGGCTCCCGGACCTACGCCGACTAAAACGCCGAAGGCACCTGTCCTCATAAGATGAAGAGAGGTAGAGTACGAGCAACATCCGCCGACGATCACCGGGATATCAATATCGGAGATGAAACTGTTAAGATCCAGGGGCTTTACCGTAGTGGACACGTGTTCTGCGCTTACGACAGTACCTTGAATGATCAGGACATCCAAGCCCGCTTCCAGAGCCATCGGATAAAGATCTTCAACTTTTTGAGGCGTAAGTGAAGCCGCAGCGACAACACCGCCGTCTTTTATCTCTTTTATTCGCTCTTTGATCAGCTCAGGTTTGACCGGTTCTTTATAAATCTCTTGCAATCCCCGTGTTGCGTCCTCTTTGGTTAAATCTGCTATTTTTTTATATGCTTCACTGGTATTTTTATATCTAGTCTGCAGCCCTTCCAAGTTTAGAACTGCCAGTCCTCCCAGCTTGCCGAGGGCGATAGCCATTTTGGGATCGACTACTCCATCCATGGCCGAGGCCAGCATTGGTATCTTGAAACTATGAGCACCTATCTGCCAAGAGATATCTATATCCGATGCGTCTCTAGTACGCCGACTGGGGACAATAGCAATATCGTCAAAGCCGTAAGCTCTTCTTCCTTTTTTTCCTTTTCCGATCTCAACGTCTCCGTCCAACTTAACCTCCAAAAAATAGATATGGTCCCATGATCAACAATTAAAGATAAAAAAATCCCAAGCATATTTGGCCAAAGAATTGACCTAGCTTGGGCTATTAACATATGGTAAACAGAACAAACGGTACTCCTTTTTGAGAGTTTAGCACTTGCTCTTTTTTTATGTCAAGTGAGTTTTAAATCAAGCTCTACTAAGGTCTTTTAAAGGTAGATCGAGTAATTTATTAAAGACCTCATTTTTATCGGGTGTGGCTACGACGATCAGGAAACTATGGTTGTGCTGGCCGCTTCCGTGATTCTCTGTCTCTTCAAGGGGAGTCATTTTAGCTATATGCCAGCCACTTAGTATTTCGCTCATCCTGTTTTTATTGAAAAAGTGGGCTGGACGGCCATCCATGCTATCGAAGGTGTCTTCTTCCAGCTCGAGCCCCTTACCGTACTGCTCATCGTCGATTGAAAAGACGGTGAGAAAAAGTATGCCTCCTTTGGAAAGCACTCTTTTATACTCGATTACCGCCTGTCGTCTCTCGGCCCTCATCATCAGATGAAGCAATCCGCGATCGAATATCGCTTCAAAGGATCCATCACTGTAGGGAAGCTGGTAAACGTTTCCGACCTCATAGGTTATCTCTAAACGTTCCTTCTCGGCGATCTCTTTTGCCATATCGATAGCGACGGGTGAGGAGTCGATGCCGAGTACTTCCAGATCATTTTTTGCGAAATATAGACTGTTTCTTCCATAGGAGCATCCGGGGACTATAATCTTATTTATATCAAGATAGTCAAAAGCGCTGGTAGCGATATGGGCCGATCTGGCAGGTTCCATCCCCCAGATAAGCCCTTCTTTAATGAATCTTCTATTCCAAAATCTTCTTGAATTTTCCACATAACCTTAACTTTAGTCTTTAATTGTCGTCTATCATTCTTATAGGTACCTTGTTCTTAGATAGATATTCTTTGACTTCGCTGATCGATAGCTCACCGTAGTGAAAGAGCGATGCGGCAAGCACAGCATCAGCGTCGGCTTCGATTATCACTTCCAGAAAATCTTCCAGTTTTCCGGCGCCACCGGAAGCGATCACCGGAATGTTTACGGCCTTGCTTATCGCCGCTGTAAGGGGAATATCGTAACCGTCCTTTGTTCCGTCACGGTCCATACTTGTAAGCAGTATTTCCCCCGCACCCAGTGATTCTACCTTATTTGCCCACTCAACGGCATCGAGCCCCGTCGGTTTTCGTCCTCCGTTTATGTAGACTTCCCAATTATCACCTTTCTTATTCCTTGCATCGATGGCGACGACGATACATTGTCTTCCAAAACGCCTTGAAGCTTTTTTTATCAACACCGGATCGTGGATGGCCGCTGAGTTAATGGATATCTTATCAGCGCCCGCACTAAGTAATAGCCTGATATCATCATTATTTCTGATACCGCCACCGACCGTATATGGGATAAAGACCTGATCAGCAGTTCTCTTTGCGACATCTAAAATCGTATCCCTTTTTTCATGTGATGCGGTGATATCTAAAAAGATAAGTTCATCGGCGTTTTTATCATCGTAGATGGTGGCAAGTTCGACCGGGTCGCCCGCGTCTTTTAGATCAATAAAATTAATTCCTTTTACGACTCTACCATCGTGAACATCGAGACACGGTATTATCCTCTTTGCAAGCATTAGGAGTTCGCCACCTCCAATGCTCTAGGTAGTAAGAGAGAGCCTTCATAGAGGGCGCGTCCGATTATTACACCGCTTACGCCACTAGATTCGATCTCCTTTAACCGGTGTATATCATCGATAGTGGCTACGCCTCCAGAAGCTATAACCGGAGTGACGACTTCACTAGCCAGAGACCGGATGGCATTATAATTGATGCCGTGCTGGGTCCCGTCGACATCAATGTCGGTAAAGATGATCGCGGAAATGCCACCTGCATCCAGATCTTTAGCGACCTCCACTACCTCTTTTTCCGTATCTTCAGTCCAGCCTTCGATAGCGACTTTACCGCCGCGGCTATCCAGGCCGGCGGCAAGACTGTCGCCATATTTCGGTAGCACCTCACTAACAAAATCGGGTGAGTTTATGATGCTCGTTCCCAGGACGGCTCTTTTTACTCCCAGACCAAGGACACGTTCCAAGGACTCGAGACCTCGTATGCCGCCTCCGAACTGAATGGGAATATTCATGTTTTCAACTATCCTACTAAGGGAGCTAAGATTTTTTGGTTCTCCATCGGCCGCGCCGTTAAGGTCGACGACGTGAAGAAATTCTGCTCCCTCGTCCTGCCACCGCTTGGCGGCATCCAAAGGATCGGCGTTATATGACGTTACTTTATCGTATCTTCCTTGCATAAGACGGACGCATTTTCCGTCCAAGATATCGACAGCCGGAAATATTATCATTGGCAGAGACCTCCAAAATTTTTAAGCAGCACTAGCCCTATTTTACTGCTCTTCTCAGGATGAAACTGAAAAGCATGGACATTATCTTTACTGATGCCGGAAACAAAATTTCCTCCATAATCGGTAGTGGAGATTACAATATTCTCGTTCTCAGGTTTTACTACGTATGAATGGACAAAGTAAAAATATGAACCACTGGGGATGCCATTGAGGAGGGAATCGTTTCCTGCTTTACTTACCTGATTCCAACCAATATGAGGGACTTTGAGTCCGCTCGGCAACCTCTCTACGGTGCCCGAAAATATACCTAAACCATCGTAGGTGCCATCTTCAAATCCGGTCGTAAAGAGCAACTGAAGACCGAGGCATATTCCGAGGAAGGGGCGCCCCGCATCGATTATCTCTCTTACTACATCATCCAATCCCGACGTTCTTAAGCGGTCCATGGCTGCACTAAAAGCGCCGACGCCGGGAAGAACTACTCCGGAAGCATTTTTGACTTTAGCTGGGGAATCAGTGATCGAAGCTTCAAGACCGATTTTTTCAAACCCTTTTTGAACGCTTCCTAGATTTCCCATTCCATAATCGATGATCGCGATCAATTAAAGACTTCCCTTTGTCGACGGTATCCCGCTGACCCGTTCGTCGAGCGAAGTCGCAATATCTAGCGCTCTTCCCAGTCCCTTAAAGACCGCTTCGACTATATGGTGTGCGTTTGTCCCCTTAAACATTTTGACATGCAGGGTCACTCCGCAGTTATTTACAAAGGCCTGTAGGAACTCTGAAGTCAAGGAGGTATCATAGGTGCCGATGAGCTCGATTGGCAGATCCACATCGTATGCCAAATACGACCTACCGGATATATCTATGGCCACTAATATCAGTGATTCATCCATGGGCATAAAAACATCGCCGTAGCGTCTTATTCCTTTCTTTTCGTCCAGGGCTTTTGATAAGGCTTGACCCAGACAGATCCCGATATCTTCCACCGTATGGTGGCTGTCTATCTCCAGATCTCCCTCGGCGCTAAGTTCAAGATCGAAGAGTCCGTGTTTTGTAAAAAGTTCCAGCATGTGATCGAGAAAAGGGATCTTTGTATCGATCGTTGATTTTCCCGAACCGTCCAGCTCTAGCTGGAGCTCGATCTTTGTCTCTTTTGTATCTCTTTTAATCTCAGCTCTTCGTCCCAACTTTCCTCCTTAATTTTGTTATAAGACTGATAATCCAATTATAAGATCATCTAATATCGTAGAGAGTAGAACGCCTGTTGGCAAGAGATGTTACTTCTTGCCTTTCTTCCTTATCTGTAGTGATTTTACATGAGCATCCAGGCCCTCGACTGAAGCGATGGTAGCTCCCGCATCGATAAGTTTTCCAGCGGCCGCCTCATCGAACGATAGAATGCTTGAGCGTTTGACAAAATCAGCTACGCCAAGTGGTGAATAAAACCTGGCTGTTCCCCCTGTCGGCAGGATATGATTTGAACCGGCTATATAATCGCCCAAAGCCTCGGGACAGAATTTACCTAAAAAGATGGCTCCGGCATTCTCTATTTTATCTACAAGGTTTTCAGCATCCTCCGTCATTATCTCAAGATGTTCCGGTGCGAGCTCGTTTACATAGGCGATTATTGTCTCAAAATTATCTGCCAGCAATATTTTTCCGTTCTCCTCAAGGGACTGGGCGGCTATGTCTTTTCTGGATAACTTCTCCAACTGCTTCTCGATGGAAGCGATAGCTTCTTTTGCTATTTGCTCATCGGTCGTTATCAATATCGACGTAGCCAGCGGATCATGCTCCGCTTGAGCCAGCATATCGGCGGCGATAAAATCCGGATTTGCAAGTCCGTCAGCGATTATTGCTACTTCGCTCGGTCCGGCCAGCATGTCGATACCGACTTGACCAACGACTAATTTTTTGGCAAGCGTAACATAGATGTTGCCGGGGCCGGTTATCTTATCGACTTGGTCTATCGTCTCTGTTCCATAAGCAAGCGCGGCGATAGCTTGAGCTCCTCCCAAGCGATAGATCTCGTCGATTCCCAGTATGGAAGCGGCGGCAAGTACGTAGGGGCTAATCTGCCCCTTTTTATTGGGCGGACAACAAATAGCAATTTCTCTTACCCCGGCGACAATAGCCGGGACGACATTCATAAGTACCGATGAAGGATAGTCGGCCCGCCCTCCGGGAACGTAGACACCCACTCTTTTAAGCGGGGTTATCCGTTGCCCAAGAGTGGCCCCGTTATCCTCGAATGACCATGACCCTACCTTTTGTCTTTCGTGGTAGGTGGCGATCCTCTCGGCCGCGAGTTTAAGAGCGGAGATGATCTCGGGCGAGATCTTGGAAGTCGCTTCATCTATTTCTTCAGTCGACACCCGGAGACTTTCGGCTTTTAGGGTAACCCCGTCGAAACGCTCAGTGAAATCTATTAGGGCTTTATCCCCGGATTTACGTACCTCTTCTACGATTTGGCCGACACTGCCAAGAAGTTCTGGGGTGCCCAATGAGCTTCTGTCTAAAAATGTATCTATGTTTTCATTGTTTAATCTATCTATCTTCAATGTCTCTCCGATGTAAGGCCCTAAAAAGAGCCGATTTATCTACGTATTCGATGAAATACTTTTTTCGATTCTTGATATTATATCTTCGATCTCATTAGATTTTAATTTATCGCTTACGTAATTGGCAATCAGGCGGCAACTGACGGTCTCTATTTCGTCTATGACCTTTAAGTTGTTCTCCGCCAATGTCCGTCCCGTCGACATTAGATCGACTATTATGTCTGAGAGTCCAACTAATGGAGCAAGTTCAAGTGAGCCATAGAGTTTGATGAGCTCCACCTGGATCCCTTCTTTTTCAAAATACTCACTTGCGACGCCCGGAAATTTTGTTGCAACTCTTAGACGTCCAAGACGGCGATAGTCTTCATCTATCGATCCGTCTTTAGGGCCGGCGACAACGAACTTACATCGTCCATATCCAAGATCGAGCAGTTCAAAAAGGTCATAGGCCCCCTCCATCAAGACATCTTTTCCCACAAAACCCAGATCGGCAGCACCGTACATCACGTAGGTGGGGACATCGGCTGCGCGGGCGACGATGAATTCTATATCTCCATCGAAGAAATAGAGCTGTCTGCTTTTGGTTTTTATCCGGGAGATGTCATAGCCGCAATCATCTAATATCTCCAGCGTCTTGGTTAAGAGAGACCCCTTGGATAAAGCGATCCTAATCTTATTTCCGGATTTAAGCATCATCTTCTACCTCGATCACTTCCGTAAATCCTCTTTTTTTGGCATATCCTTTTAGTTTGGCACTATCCATCTTCTCTAAAACGACCTCTGCCACCATTCCATTTTTTCGAAGAGATTCGGCTTTAGCCATCGCTTTTGTGCTGTCGTTTGCGTAGATAAGAGTTTTATTATTGTTCGAGACTTGCTCTTTGTTTTGAGCGCTAAGGGCGATGTGTAGCCTGTCGATCCCTACGGCGAAACCGGCAGCAGAAGCCGGATAATCAAAATCAATTAAAAGGTTATCGTATCTCCCGCCGCCTCCAAGGGGCGAGCCTAACTGAGGGCAGTAGGCTTCGAAGATGATACCGGTGTAGTAGTCGAAATCCCTGACAATTCCAAGATCTATTAATATCCGATCTTCAAAACCGAGAGCTTGGAGCTGATTGATCGTATCAATTAGTTCGTCAAGCGCCTTTAGAGATGCTTTGTTTAGAGGAAGATCAGCAGCGGTCTTCAGGACGTCCAAACCGCCTCTTAGCGTTATCAATGTTATCAGCGTTTCCTTAACCGATTTGCTAAGTTCGTATCTGGATAAAAGGTTTTTAAAACCGACGATATTTTTTGCCGCCAGAGTGGACTCCATCTCTTTTTGGAGATCTTTGGAAATATTAAAGGAGCTAAAGACCGATCTTAGAAATGCGACTTGGCCGATTCCGATTCGAAAGTCTTTTAAGCCCGCTTTACCAAGGCCGCTTATCAATAGCCCTAGGACTTCAGCGTCACTCTGGGGTCCAGAGGCATCTATCAGCTCGATTCCGGCTTGAAAAAACTCTCGGCTCTGCCCCCTCTGGGCCAGCTCTTCTCTGAAAACATTGGAGATATAGAAGAGACGGTGCGGTCCTTTGACCGCCTTTAACCGCATCGCCGCCAGCCGGGCGATCGGGATTGTCATCTCGGGGCGCAGGGCCAAGAGGTTCGCGTCTCTATCGAAAAAGCGGAACATCTCATTGGTGATCGATTCCCCGGCGTCTGTAGAGAGCTGCTCATAAAATTCGAAAGATGGACTGATTACCTCCCCATAACCCCAAAGATAGAAGAGGTCTCTTAACGTTTTTTCGATCTCTCGTCTCTCCCGCGCCTCTGTGGGCAGGATATCTCGCAGTCCTCTTGGTACTTTAGGTCTCATAATCTCCTCAAAAGTTATAGCTTATATCTAACTACTTCATTACTTTAATATGATAAAGTATTAACGCAGTGATAGTACCATCGGCATAAAGCGATTGTCAACGTAGTTCTTTTTGGCGTAAGAGCGTAAGAGCGTAAGGCTTAAGATTGTTACGGCAGAAGGGCCGCTGCCTCGCAATGACGGATTGTGAATGTGAAGGCGTAAGGTGAGTTTTTTATTTGGGTGTTAATTTGATCTGCTTGATAAGATTCTCTTGACCGTCTTCTCTATCTCGACAGCGAAGAATACGACGGTACAGAGAGCTAAGACGAATATTAGCTCACTTAGTGAGAGAGCTGTTGTCCTAAAAATATTTTGAAAAGGGGCAACATAGATGATCACTAATTGAAGTCCGAGAGTCAAGATGACAGAGAGAAGAAGAGGTGTATTCGTAAATACCCCTTGTTTAAAGAGGGATTCTTTTTCGGATCTTACCGCTAGTGCGTGTCCTAGCTGGGATATGCAGAGAACGGTAAAGATCGCCGTCTGCCAAACTCTTTCATTGAAATTTAGAAACCAGGCTTGAGAAAAGAGAGATACTCCGGCCATAAGAAGGCCGACCCAGATAATATGGGCAGGCATGCCCCCCGAAAAAATGCTTTCTTTTGGATGCCTCGGAGGTCTTTCCATAATATCTTTTTCTGTTGGTTCCACGGCAAGCGCCAGACCCGGCAGCCCGTCGGTCACCAGATTAATATAGAGAATATGGATGGGCAAAAGGGGACTGGGCAGACCGAGAAAGGGAGCTAAGAACATCACTAGAATTTCGGCTGAATTTG
>JAUVQW010000068.1 GCA_030597945.1 Actinomycetes bacterium | reverse complement strand
GATTTCGCTTATATTGTCGTTTATCTCTTTCTCAGAATCAGCCTTTGCCGACTCTTCCTGACGCCTCAAGACCCTCACTTCCTCCAATCGGTCTCTAAGCCGTGATCTAACTATTTGCAAAACCTTTTGTGCATAAGAGACCCCGAATTCTGAGTTATTTACCATATTTATTAGCGCTTCTTTACCGTTTTGAATAGTTTCCTTTTCGAACTGCTTAAAACGTTCGTCGATTGCAGCCAGACCATCGGCGACTCTGTTTTCATTTAAGTCTTTCTCTTTTGTAAGCTTATCAATCCGTACAGCCATTTCCGTGCTTTGGAGATCAGTTTGGCTTGGGCATTGAGTGACCAGATTTAGCGCCGGCCTGCTAAGTTCGTCAAGGCTAAGAAAATTTCTGTCCCCTAGCGCACTGATAAGCCCCTTTACCCTTTCATCTTTTTGTAAAGCTTCGTCCATCCAGGAATAGTTGGCGGTTAAGCCCGAAAAAATAACATCTCTTAAAAAATTGTAGGTAAGTTGGGCATGGAGTGTACTCCTTGGAAAGAGTATTCTAGATAATCCGAGACTGGAATAGGCCGTCCTCTTGCCTTTTCTAAGATGGGTAGGATCGACTATAGTATCGATATTGGTAAGGCCCACACCTTCTTCGTCCTGGCCTACAGGAGTGATTATCATTTGATACATGGCATCGGAAACCAGGTTGTAAGCGTCTTCCGGCTTATCAAGATTTCCCAAATTTCCTAATTGACGATCGATCAGATATCCGTACTTAATAAGGCTACCGGGCGGTATATTGACTTTTTGGCTAGAATCCCTGGTCACAGCATCTAGGATATATTTATTGATATCGCCCTCAGGTGAAAGAAAGTAATCGATCTCTTTTAGAAATGCATACGCATTCGCTCTATGGGCTTGAACCAACTCAAGAGAGCTCTTTCTTGCTTCCTCTTCAAAGATCCCTGGTAAAAACATAAAAGCCCTGATCTCAGGAATCCGTCCCTGAGTCAAGACTGCCCTCCATATCTTGTAAAGAATATCTAGAAAGATGCCACTTCCAGTCCCACCACAAGATGAGGTAACGATATAAACTCTAAAATTGCTTCCCACCTCAGAAAGGTTCTGATCTCTAACCAGGTCTTCAAATATAGTACAAGTATCTTGTACCTTTTTTTGGATAACGGCTTCTACTTGAAGATGTTTGTTATGCAGAAACAATCTACCGAGCTGCCTTACCCTTTTCGCGCCCCACTCTTGGTATTGGGGCGAAACAGAATACCTGTTATCCCACCACTTTCTAAGATCTTGATCTTTAGAGTAATTCTCTTGAAGATAAGCAAAGGCGTTAAAATTTGAGGAAAGATTTATATACTCTTCTTCTGACTCCGAAAAGACCTCCGCAAGCTCTCTATCTTGTTTGGTGATAGATATGGTGTCAAATAGCAAAAACTTGATCATGTCTGCCGGTTGTTCATATCCATGGTAATGGACCCTTAGATGCTTTTTCAGCCTGCCTACGACTTCAATGCCCGTACCACCGTTTCCGATTATCAGTGTTGGCGCCACTCCTCTTTTCTTGCTTACTTCAGCATCCGGGCTAGATTTCTCCCTGGGCTTACCAGTAAGGTCCTCTAAAAACTCCTCGGTCGTTATGGTGTTGTCCAACTTTTGTCTCCTAATTGATCTAATATATAAATATTTTCCGTTAACTACCGGTAATAAACGAAATGAAGAGCGTTTATTTCGGCCAAATGATGAGGTAGCCTTTTTTTATGATCATCTTTTACAGCCACTGGATCTTATAACCGGCGATGTCGACTATGTCGCCCTGTTGCAGTTCTATCTCATCAATTACGGCTTTGCCCACATCAATCGTATTTTTAGAGACTCTCACGCTGCCGTCAATTCGCCTTATAGCAACGACTGGCTTACCATCTACCCATTTGGAAAAGAATTCAGCGTGGCGATTTTCTATACCTTCCCCTTTTATATTGATATCACCGGTTTTGCCAATCACAGCGCTTTTTCCAAACGATGAGAGAGATATAGGGCCTGGTAAATTCTTATTTTCCGGGGCGTTTGAAAACGCAAGCCTTCCTGTAAGAGGTGGAAGAGTTACACTCTTCTTTATTCGCTTTCCGACGGGATAAATAACGGTCCTTACAATCACGCCGGAAAAAATCACTGCCGCCAATACATAGATGGCCGCCATGGTGAAAGGAAAGCCATCCATCCGGTAGAAAGATATCTCCCGACGTCGGCCAGTTACGCCTACTTTCGGATCAGTTTCAAGTGACTTTAAACCGCTTTCCGGCAAAAGCGTCGCTTCTATATCAAGTACTAGTTCACCGTCGAAAGTCTCTTTTACCGATCCGACCTTTCGAGATTTTGTAAATTCAGGTGCGGTAACCGAGATGGTCACTATCTTAGATTCACCCGGAGAAAGAATGACCTCGTTATCATCTACTAATCTCACTCGAAAATCCTCAACATCTTTCTTTCTATTCGAGCTTAAGCTCATAAGTCTGGGGGCTTTTAGATTTATAAGGGAAGACAGGTGTTCGTAATCAGACTTTATCTTGTACTCCCTTTCCAATCTTCCTTCAGATTCGATCTCTCCCCAACCACCATCTTTTTCCGGGGTTATCTTGATCTTGCCTCCTCTTAACTCTTTATCCAATTCCGACATAAGTTTTGCCTCTCTTATCTCGCCCTTAAGCGAAGAAAAATAGTTCTTCAATTCATTAGGCGAGAGTGTAATCTGTGTAGTGCCGGGAAATATTTTCTTTATAAGATCGATATCAGTATTGGAGTTTAATCCAATACCGTGGACTTTAATGTCGTTCCCTTCGATTTCCTCGGCTTTATTTCTAAGTCCTTCCCAACTAGAGTCGCTATTTTTTTTAAATGGGCTGGAGTCTGGAGGTTCATCTAATCCATCAGTGAGAAAAAATACCAGCTGCAACTCCTCATCACTCTTTTCTATTTGCCTTGTTACGCTTTCTAGAGCTTTACCAATATCTGTGCTTCTGCCTTCTTTATTAGGAGATTTGGGGAGCTCTTTAATAAAATCATTTTTTGATCCTTCGATGGCACCTTGATAGATGACTTTTGGATCCTTATCAAAAGTTATTATCGATATCTTATCTCCCTTTTTAAATGAATCCGTAAGAGCACTAAGGCCATCTCTAACACTGGAGAAAGAATCTTTCATGCTAAGAGAGGTGTCGATTGCGACTACGTAATGGGTGCTGACATTGCCGACATCAAATAGACGATAAAGTTCGTCGACTTCATCTTTGGAAGCTTGCTCATTTGCTATCACATTATTGCTGAGACTGATTGAAAATAGGCAAATCATACAAAAAATCGAAAAGCCGATAATAACATTCCTGCGAACCGCTATTATTCTCTCCTTTTTTAAACGGATAATACTTTTTTCCCAAGAGAGTATTAGGCAAACAGTTATAGATAATATGGGACTTCCCGGGGTAAAATAATCAGACACAAAAGAAAGGGTGAAAATGCCTGATCAAAAAATAACCATAACTTATTACACTGACCCATATTGCACTTGGTGTTGGGGGTCGGAACCAGTGCTTCGACATATAAAGGAAGCCTTTGGTGACCAGGTAAAGATCGAGTTAAAGATGGGTGGCCTGGTTGAAAATATGGGCGATTTTTATGACCCGCAAAACCAGATCAGCAGTATGGCACAGGTAGCACCCCATTGGTTAGAAGCAAGCAATAGACACGGGATGCCAGTGGAAGAAAGTATCTTTACAGATCCCGACAACGATTTTGATTCAACCTACCCCGCCAACATTGCCTTTAAAGCGGCTCAATTTCAATCCGAAGAAATGGCTGAGCTTTTTTTACGGAGGATGAGAGAAGCCACCTCCAGCGAACATAAATTTATTCATAAAATTGAAGTCCTTGCCGACTTAGCCGAAGAAGTCGGTTTAGATAAGGAAAGATTCAAAAAGGATTTTGTAAGCAATGAAGCGAAAGAAGCCTTCTACTCCGACTTAAACGAGGCCAGGAGTAAGGGAATATCAGGTTTCCCGACTTTTATCATAAAGAACGGCACCGAGGAAGAGGTCGTTTTTCACGGATACAGAAGATTTAATGCTTTCGCTTCCGCAATCGAAAAACTTTCCAAGGAAGAATTGGATGTATCGAAACCGGACGACATACTAAGTTTTGTAAAAAGATGGCATAGAGTAGCAACTCAGGAGGTAGCCGAAGTATTCGATCTCTCTTACGAAGATAGCTTTAAAGAACTATCAGCCATCGAAACTAAAGGGGAAATAAGAAAAATATCGCTTGGAAACGGTGAGTTTTGGGAAGATATAAATGGCTAAGTAAGCGATACCAAAAGGAATAAATGATGGGTTTTTGGCAAAAACTATTACAGGGTAGATTCATACGCCTGCCAATCCATCCGATAATCGTCCATTTTCCCATTGCCTTATTCACCACCGCACTCATTTTTGACTTGATATCTTTTTCCGATGCGGGCACGCCTTTTGCTATCGCCGCTTACTACACTATCTGGGCAGGAGTTATTAGCGGCATCATCGCTATATTTTTTGGATTTGTCGAATACTTATACGAAACTCCTCCGGGAAGCGATGTTTTTTGGACGGCCACAACGCATGCTATTGTAAGCGTGGCAGCAGAGACAATTTTTATCATCGACCTCTCTCTTCGTTTTAACAATATCATCGCTCCTACACCGGCGTTTCCGGTAATACTTAGCATTATCGGTGTCGGCCTCATGTTTATAACAAATACTTTAGGCAGCTACATGGTCTTTAGACATGGGGTGCGCGTCCGTACTGTCCATGATCATGAGTTGCAATCTAAAGAGTGGAAAAGGAAAAAAGACGCCGCCTGAAAAAGTAGTTTCTTGCCAAAACTCAAATGTTAATTCCGGTTAAAAAACGTGATTTGTCAATAATGACCGGCTGATTTTATGACCGATATCAATTTCCAAGACGCAATTTATTTGGCTTTTTCTAATAATAAATTATCACCTTATTAGTTTGGTAGATGAATAAAACGGAAAAGTTATCAATAGTAAAATGTTGAAGGAAAGGATGGTGAATATGAGTACATTAATTGTTATCGGTTATGATGACGAGACCACAGCTAACAACGTTTTGGACGAAGTCCAAGAGATGCAAAAAGACTATCTTGTCGACCTCGATGACGCGGCCGTGCTCGTTAGAAACAAAAGAGGCAAAGTAAGAGTTACGACTACTGATCATGCTGTAGGAATAGGGACTCTTAGCGGTATGTTTTGGGGAACACTTATAGGACTTATTTTCTTGGTACCAGTAGCCGGACTGATCTATGGTGGACTTATCGGCGCTGCTGCGGGAGGTATTAGCCGCCTAGGCATTAAGGACGATTTTAAAAAAGACTTTGCTAACCTAGTGCAGCCAGGAAATTCTGCGATTATGGCAGTTATCAGAAGAGCTACTCCGGATAAGGTAATCGAGGAGCTCCGGCCATATGGTGGAACGGTTCTTCAGACTTCCCTTACGGAAGAGGCTGAAGAGCAGCTTATGGACGAACTTCATGGAAAAGAAAGAAGAGCAGCATAACAACTCATTGCACTCTTTAATCTAAATTTAAAGGCCCTGTAATCGGGGCCTTTTTTTATTGATCTTGAAAATTCATACGTTTTGTAGCTGCAAATAAAGGAAATCAATAACTAAGTAGAAAATAGGAGGCATCATAAGATGAGGGCTTTATCTGATTACTGGTGGATAACACTGATTAGAGGCATAATCGCCGTAATATTCGGCATTGCTGCAATCGTCTGGCCAACAATTACTTTAGCAATACTTCTGACTATATTTGGTATCTTTATGCTTATTGAAGGAATTATCACTTTTATTTCGGCTTTCCAAGCAACCAGAGAAGAGACCAGCTGGTTTTGGCTTGCAATTGAAGGAATTGTCGACTTCATCATCGGTGTGGCCGTCTTTGCTGTTCCGGGGATTACCGCCGTAGCGCTACTTTATTTCATCGCCGCTTGGGCGATTATCGCCGGCGCCATTAAGGTAATCACCGCCCTTCAGAACAGGCAAGAGGTCTCCGGAGTATGGTTATATGGTCTGGGTGGTATTATATCGATAATATTTGGGCTAGCGGTCCTAATCAATCCGGGAATAGGTGCTGTAGCGATCGTTATAGCCATCGGTCTTTTTGCTATTTCTATCGGCGTTCTCAACTTCGCATTCAGCTTTATGCTGCGCGATTGGCAACAGAATGCTCCTAAGAAAAGCGCTAAGAAAGCCGCTTAAAGCGTCTAGTAAGGCGTCAGAGCGTAAGGCATCAGAGCGTTAGGCGTTAGAGCATAAAGCGTCAGAGCTTAAGGCGTTAGAGGGTAAGGCGT
>JAUVQW010000021.1 GCA_030597945.1 Actinomycetes bacterium | reverse complement strand
GTTCTGAAACACCGAGTTTAGCTGTGTTCCTAGGAGCCCAACAGTTACTACAACTGCTACTCCGATTAATGCGACCATAATACCGTACTCTACTGCTGTCGCTCCCATCTCATCTTTTGTCAATCTCTTTAGTAAATTCTTCACCTTAGATCCTCCTCTCTATCTTACTATTAGTAACCAAGTACACTATATGTGAAGTTTGGATGAAAAAAAATATATGTTCACC
Source organism: Actinomycetes bacterium (assembly GCA_030597945.1). GTDB lineage: Bacteria > Actinomycetota > Aquicultoria > CAJVYJ01 > CAJVYJ01 > JAUVQW01. The sequence goes on along the minus strand of JAUVQW010000021.1, from coordinate 11,848 downwards.
CTTTAGTTAACAACTTTAGCCTTACCCTTACCTTCGCTCGTCTTCTCGTCGAGCTGTTCATAGTAGCTCGACCATTCCAGTGGTACGGTCTTGTTCTTGCTCTTCTTTATATACTTACCTTTATTATTATTTAACATCTCAACTATCTCTTCGCTGTCTGCTTCCAGAAAACGTACCAAGCCTCTGGAATGGAGATCGATAAGTTTCTTGCAAAGACTAAGGGTTTGAAGGCCAGCATCTGCCTTTAGCGCATCGATAGCTTGCGGCTCCCTAAGGTTTAATAGAAGACGCCATTCGTCGGATGAAAGAGTGATCTCCTGATGTGGATTGATTTCCGGCGACAGATCCGCGTAACTCGATAATGCCGGTATGACGTGGTAAACTCTTCGCCACTCCTCCTCGCATCTCTCGATCCCGTTTAGAATCACTTCAACGCCCACTTCAATCCCGCAATTTTCATTACTCTTAATGTCGCAAGCCTCAAATTTATAATTTACATCTCTTAAAGAAATAATCGAGTAGATCTCATCTATATAGTATTTAGTAAGCAGATCAATCGCTTCACTCTGATCTCTGAGGTGGTTTCTAAGGCTCTTGATAAAACCGGTATCTTTCTCTTTATTTAAAACATCTTTTCCGATCAATCCCTCGTTAAAGAGGACTTCAGCCCAATCGGGTTCACCTTCAACGTTTACATTTACTATTTTTCCCGATGAAAACATTACCTCTCCGCTTTTTTCCTCTCCGCTTATCGAAAGACATCCATCTTTTTTTACTGTTCCCAACATCAGCATTACTTCTTTTAGATCAAGTCCTACTATATTTCCATTTGCTTGCATTTTAGACCGCTCCTTGGAGGCGACTTTAATATGCGCAGTCAAAATTACCCTGTCTTAACATTCCGGTTTCCTGCATCTTTCTTACCATCGCTTTTTCGCTTACCAAAAATCTTTTCGCCAGATACCGCCAATCCTTATACCATCTCATTGACTCATCCTTGACCATAGACGATGGCATACATAGCTCTGCCGCGAATATATCGGCTTCCCGATGGAAATAATCTCGCTTGCTATTCTTCATATAAGCAAGTTCCCCACTATGAAGTTGATGATGAGCTATTTCGTGGGCTAAAGTAAAATTCTTTCGATGATCGGGCATCGCTTTATTAAGTGTGATATAGAACTGACCATCGACATTTAATAGAACTCCAAAAAACCAACTCTTTAAAGTCATTTCGACTACCTCAATACCGAGTTCCTCGGCGATCTTACGGACGTCTACCGGGGGTTCGCTGATATTAAAGCGCTTTATCAGTTCCTCGGCTTGCTTACGGTAGTGAGCATTCGTGTACATCGCCATCTTAGACCACCCTTGTCAGTCTTTGCCTTCGGCTTTTCTTTTGGCCTTGATAATACCAATCACGTGTTGAAGAAGCTCTTTTTCGTCATCTGAGTATTTTGGATCAGACATAAGCATCGCTTCAAGATCGTGGCTTCCCTGTTTCATGCTGGGATTTTCACCAAGCAAGAAAGCGGTCGAGACCGAGTAGAAATCTGCCAGTTTCTTCAGTCTTGGGGTAGGAATTCGTCTCTGACCGCCCTCATACATGGCAAGTATTGATTCTTTAAATTCACCAGTTGTTTGATCTTCTACTTCTCGTCTGGTGAGATCCTTGCTTTCTCTTACGTTTCTTAACCTATTTCCGATTTCGTATTCGTACTTCATCTTTCTCGACCTCTTTACAATTAGTGCTTTTTGAACTTCTACCTCTTCGTTACTTTTGTTATCGGTCCGTTATGACAAGGACTTTAGACTTATTGTAAACTTATTTCACAATTAGTGCACTTTTTTTATATCGCCTTGGTATAAATGCAGGTAGAACATTTAAGTAAAATATGACCTTCTTATTAGATAGGTTTATTTTTATCAGTAAAAATCACTATTTGTAATTTTTATTCCCTCCATAATAAAAAAAAAGACCCGGTCATAATTTACCGGGTCTTCAAGGGTTGGTAAGTTCTTAGAGCTCTTCGCCAAGCTGATACCTGGCAAAACGACGGATACCGATATTCTCACCTAATTTTCCGACCAACTCGCCTAAATAATCTTTGACCTTTTTATCTTGATCTTTTATGAAAGGCTGATCCAATAAGCAGACCATACCATAATACTTTTCCATCTTACCTTCGATTATCTTATCGACGACCTTTTCCGGTTTGCTTTCTCCTAGTGCCTGTTCACGGTATATCTCTTGTTCCGCTTTTATTAAGTCCTCCGGTATATCTTCTCTATCTACATATACAGGCATCGAAGCGGCGATCTGCATCGCCATATCGTGGGCAAATCCCTGAAAATCGGTATTTCTAGATACAAAATCCGTCTCACAATTAATTTCGACCAAAACGCCGATACGTCCTTGCGAGTGAATATACGATTCGATAAGTCCCTCATTGGCAGCCCTTCCGGATCTTTTAGCAAGGTCCGCAAGGCCTTTTTTTCTAAGTGACTCGATTGCCTTATCGAGATTGCCGCTACTCTCTTCAAGAGCGTTTTTGCAGTCCATCATCCCGCAACCGGTCTTTTCTCGCAGCTCTTTTACCTGAGCTGGTGATACTGCCATTTATCCTCCTAATAGATAGTAGTGTAGGATCTAGATAGTAGTGTAGGATCCTTAAGCCTTTGTTTCTTTCGGTTTAGGCTTTTCGGCTTTTTCCTCTTTCGCCTTGGGCTTTTCTGCCTTTTCCTTTTCTACCGTCTCTACTTTTTCCTTCTTTTCTTCCCTAGCTTCATCTTTAACTGCTTCCTTCGCTTCCGCCTGAAGACTGATCCCTTCAGCAGCAGCATCTGCCATTACCTTGGTTATTAGCGCAATCGCTCTTATAGCGTCGTCGTTTCCTGGGATCACATGGGTAATCTCGTCCGGATCACAGTTTGTATCGACTATCGCGATTATCGGTATCCCAAGACGCATAGCTTCACCCACGGCAATTCTTTCCTTCTTCGGATCGACAATGTAAATGGCATCGGGAAGTTTTGTAAGGTCTCTTATACCACCAAGGTTTCTATCTAACTTCTTTGCTTCGTTCCTAAGTTTAAGGACTTCTTTCTTTGGAAGCTTTTCAAATGTACCATCGCTCTCCATACCCTCAATCTCATGCAGACGATCTATGCGCTTCTTTATAGTCGCAAAGTTGGTAAGCATACCGCCAAGCCAACGATGGCTGACATAGGGCATACTGCTACGTTCAGCTTCCCTGACAACACTGTCTTGAGCTTGTTTTTTAGTCCCAACGAACATGACTTCGCCGCCGCCGGCGACTATGTCTTTTATCAGTTCATAGGTCTTTTCGATGAGGTCCAGCGTTTGCTGAAGGTCGATGATATAGATACCGTTTCTATCGGTGAAGATGTAAGGCTTCATCTTCGGATTCCACCTTCTTGTTTGGTGACCAAAGTGGACACCAGCTTCAAGAAGCTGTTTCATAGATACAACGGCCATAACGCACCTCCCTCCATAACTTGGTTTTTTCCTCCGCTCACATCATCCCGCTATCCTACCCGTAGGCACCAGGATCGCAGTCAATGAGCGTGTGAATTTAACGCACGATGCCAGAGTTTAACATTTTTTTTGTTCTCAAGCAAACAATTGGGTGATCAATCAGTGGAAAGGTACTGCTGCGCTTGGCGAAGCTTGGCTTTCATCCTGATGATCGCCTTCGTGTGAAGTTGCGATACTCTGGACTCTGTTACTCCTAAGACTTCACCAATTTCGCGTAATGTTAAACCCTCATAGTAATATAGTGCGATGACTATCTTTTCTCTCTCCGGTAATTTTTCGATTGCGGTCGCTACGACCTCTTTCATCTCCGATGATTCAAATGCTTTCGACGGCTCGAGAGCATTGTCGTCCTTGACGGTGTCGATCAAACTGACTCTCTCATCTTTTTCACCACGAGCGTTCCAAAGATCCTCGAGAGCTACAACAGACGTGTAACTTAGCTGGCTAAGAAGCGTGTGGAGTTCCTTAACTTCTATCTCTAGCTCTTTTGCCACTTCTTCATCGGATGGCACTCTTTTTAATCGATTCTCCAGCTCTATATAGGCCTTCTCTAACTGGCGCGCTCGAGAACGGACAGATCTTGGAACCCAATCGAGAGCTCTTAGCTCGTCTATTATGGCTCCCTTGATCCTTGCCATCCCGTACGTCTCAAATTTTATTTCCCTCTCGATATCGAATTTCTGGATTGCGTCGATCAGACCGAATATTCCATAACTAATCAGGTCGCCTGAGTCAATGTTTTGGGGAAGATTTGCTGCCACACGGCCGGCAACGTACTTTACCAGTGGTGAATAGTGAAGGATAAGTTTTTCGCGGGCGTCTTGGTCGTCATTCTTTTTATATGTCTCCCAAAGAACTCTAAGTTCCGCGTCTTTTACTTTTTCTTTTTCTTTAGTTGAAAATTTTTCCATAATCCTAACCAGCTAGGCCCGTGGGTGCGCCTTCGAGTACACCTCTCTTAGCTTTGCCTTACTTAAATGAGTATATATTTGTGTTGATGATAAATCAACGTGGCCCAGTAACTCTTGAACTGCCCTAAGACCAGCTTCTCTTTCTAGCAGGTGAGTGGCAAAACTGTGTCTAAAAACGTGGGGGGTCAGATCGTAAATGCCTAGCGCTTGACCTCGGCGATGCACCATCCTTCTAACACCACCACTTGATAGCCTTGTGCCCTGATTGTTTATAAATAGCGCCAACTCATCAGATCGGCCGTTTTTTATTAATTCATCTCTACCTGATCTCTGATACTCTTTTAGCGCACTTAACATCCGGGGGTTGGATGGCACAAACCTTTCTTTTCGTCCCTTACCAAGCACCCTGATATCTTCACCGATAACATTATCTATATCCAGTGATACCAACTCGCCCACCCTCATCCCGCTCCCATACAATACTTCTATGATCGCGAAGTCGCGAAGTCCAAGAGAACTATTTTTATCAAATGAAGAAAGAAGAGATTCTATTTGTTTATAATTTATGACTTTTGGTAGGACTTTCTCTTGCTTAGGCGATGATACCAGAGTAAAAGAGTCGTTTCTTACGCCCTTTCGCCTACCTAGAAAACGATAGAACGCCCTAAGAGATGCGAGCTTACGGGATACGCTTCTTCTACTTACATTTTTTGTCTGTAGGTATGCTAAATATCTTCGAAAGATAACGTGGTCTATTTTTGAGAGATCGTCTAGGCTTGGAGCGCCGTCGCTTAAGTCATCATCCTTATTTAGCAAGCGGCCAATGAAAGTCAAGAACTGATTGATATCGGCCCTATAAGCCTTTATCGTATGCTCGGAAAGATTTCTTTCTGCCAAGAGATAAAGTATGAAGCTATCTAAAGCCTGCAATCTCTTACCACCTTTTTATAACTAATGCTGCGAATAGACTGGGATCTCTGTTTCAAATATATTTCAACTATGCTATTTTTTCATCTCTGGTCGTAAGTTTCGGCCAAACGATCTTATAGCTTTAATTAGAAGATCATTGATATTCTATATCTAATTCAAATGATTTGCTACAAGCTTTCTAATTAACCCGAAGTATCTCTCCACCAATACTCTTTCGTATGAAACCCTTCAGCTCCAGACTTAAGAGCGTCGGCTGGAGTTCGTTTATCGATTGGCCCAAGATAACTGCAAGTTTATCCGGTATAATGGGTTCATAATCCAGGCCTTCTAATACTTTCATTTCATCTTCTAAAAGCTCTTCTTTTATTGCCGCTTGCGGACCTGTCTCTATTCCTAGTGCTTGGAATATATCGTCCACATCAGTGATCATGGTAGCGCCATTTTTAATAAGTTCATGGCAACCCAAGCTATTGGGACTTTTTACATTTCCCGGAACCGCCATTACTTCCCTTCCCTGCTCCATTGCAAAATCCGCCGTTATTAGTGCACCGCTCTTTTTACGCGCCTCTATAACAATTACAGCTACGGATATCCCACTTATAATCCTATTTCTGGCTGGAAAATGATAAGCAAGCGGTAGTGTTTTAGTATCATACTCACTGACAAGTGTCCCAGATAACGATATGTCTTTGTGCAGCTCTCTGTTCTCCTTAGGATAAATGTGTCCCAATCCGCAACCAAGAACTGCTATCGTAGCGCCGCCGCCGTCAAGCGCACCCCTATGGGCAGCAGTGTCTACCCCTCTTGCCAGGCCGCTTACGATTGTCGCACCGCTAACTGCAAGGTCTCTCGCTAACTCAAATGAGAGTGATGAGCCATAGGAAGTACATCTCCTGGCGCCGACGATCGCTATTTTTAAATCGCCGTCCGATAGATCTCGCCCCTTTAGATATAGGCTTTTGGGTGGATCGTAGATATGGCTTAACTGATCAGGATATTCCGGATCCTTTTTAACGATTTTTCGAATTTCCAATTAACAATCCTTTTAATGATCTTATCAATGCTGCTAATTCAAGATGTTTCGGTCCAAAGAGCGGTACTGTACCGCTTCCATCAAGTGGCCAAGAGATATATTCTCACTGCTATCTATGTCAGCTATCGTCCTTGATATTTTGAGAATCCTGTCGTATGCCCTAGCGCTAAAGCCCAACTTCTCGATCGCGTTCTCCAGGAATTCAAGAGAACCCTTATCCACTGAACAATATTTTTTTATATCCCGGGTATTCATCTCCGCATTACATGTTATTTCACTATCCTTAAATCTTAAGTTCTGCCTTGTCCTCGCGGCCTGAACTCTTTTTCTTATTGCTTTTGAACACTCACTTTTTTTGCCTCCCATGATCTCCTCGGTATTAAGTCTTGGCACCTCTATTTGAATATCGACTCTATCGAGGAGCGGGCCCGATATCCGGTTTCTGTAATTCTGTATTTTATGGGTGGGACAAAGGCACTCTTTCGACCTGTCGCCAAGATAGCCACAGGGACAAGGGTTCATGGCCCCGATCAACATGAAACTGGCAGGATATGTAAGCGTACTTGTTGCCCTTGAGATGACTACTTCTTTATCCTCTAGCGGTTGCCTAAGAACTTGTAAAACACTTTTTGAAAATTCGGTAAATTCATCCAAAAAGAGCACACCCCTATGGCTTAAACTGATCTCTCCCGGCCTAGGATGATGGCCGCCGCCGGCAAGTCCCGCGTTAGAGATCGTATGATGCGGTGTCCTGAAAGGGCGGGCAGCTACGATCGTCTTATCGGCTGGCAACATACCAGCAACACTATATACTCTGGTGACCTCGACCGCTTCATCCATCGTCATTTCGGGGAGGATCGTCGGTATCCTCTTTGCCAACATGGTCTTGCCTGAACCCGGCGGCCCTACCATCAAAGAATTATGGCTGCCTGCCGCCGCTATTTCCAGCGCCCTTTTTGCATGTTGTTGCCCCTTTATATCTAAAAAATCGACGTTGAACTTACTCTCCTTACCAAGAAGAGATCCTCTTGCCGTTTCAATCCTCTCTATCTCTATTTTGCCGGTAAGAAACTCTGAAACCTCCAGTAAGTTCGATACCGGTATTATATCGATACCCTCTACAATGGATGCCTCCCTACAGTTTTCCTTGGGAAGTATCACCCCACGCTTACCAGCCTTGCGAGCGGCTATCGCAAGTGAGAGGGCGCCGCTGACTTTTCTTACTTCTCCAGTTAGTGACAACTCCCCTACCAACCAGTACTGGTCCATATCTTCGCTCTTTAGCTGACCGGTAGCAGCAAGAATGCCTACTGCTATTGAGAGATCTAAAGACGGTCCCTCTTTCTTAACGTTTGCCGGCGCCAGATTAACGGTAAGACGCCTAAGCGGAAACTCAAACTCCGAATTAGTGATAGCCGCCCTGACTCTTTCCTTGGATTCCTGGATAGCAGTATCCGGAAGACCGACGATGATAAAGGCCGGCAGACCGTTTGCGAGATTGACCTCTACCTCTACACCGTAGGCATCAAGGCCAAAAAGTGTGCCGCTGTAGACTTTTGATAGCACGATTTCCCCCTTCTTTTTCGACGTTAGGCGTAAGCGCGTTAGGCGTTAGCAGTAAGTGATTTGTTATCCATTCTTAATGAATTTCTAAGACCTACTAGCATGCAGTCAATATTACTTAGATATTCATCGATTTCTTGCCAGTATTCACATGAAATATAGCCGATCCGTTTTACTAGCTCTAACTGAGTATCAAGCTCACTGCATGATCCCATGGCAACGTGAATAAATTGAATAAATTCTTTAGTGCTCTTTCTTGCAGCACCTTCTGCAACGTTTGCTGGAATTGAAATAGCCGCTCGTCGAATTTGACTTATCAAGCCAAATTTTTCGTGCTCTGGAAAATCGGCCGTCATCTCATACATTGTTTCAGCAAAATCCATACTTTTGTGCCAAAGATCAAGTCGTTTGTGCGGTTTTTTCATCCTAGACTCCCTTACGCTCTTACGCTCAATACGAACACTTGTTCGTATTCTAATCCTAACATTTTTAAATTGCAAGCTACCTTTTTAAAATTTGCATTTGGGAGCCGATGGGTAGACAATCATAGCTTAAACTAAAGGATTATCCGGAGGGACAAGTTATGATTAGAAAAATATTAATGCTCGTTTTTATCGCGATACTTTCCATAGTACTTGTAGCCGGTTGCGCCGGTTCGAGCGGAGATGATAACGGAGACAATAATTCGGAAGAACAATCGGACATCGATGAGAGCACTGATATTGCCAGTCCCATCGATATCAAATTATCAGAGTTTAAGATAACACCCAGCAATATTACTATCCAAAAAGGCGAGACCATTAATTTCAAGATTGAAAACGACGGCACTACTTTTCATACATATACGATCGAAGGGCTGGATGAGGAAGTCCGCCTTCAATCGGGAGAGTCTAATAGTTTCGAGGTCAAATTCGATAAGCCTGGGGCGTATGGAGTCCTATGTACCGTTCCCGGCCACGCAGATAGAGGAATGATAGGAGAGATAAAGGTAGAAGAGTAAGATAGCCTTAAGTTACTCTCTTCCCTTTTCCGGTCGAAGATGAGGAAAAAAGATGACGTCCCTTATCGATGCTGAATCGGTTAGAAGCATAACCAGTCTATCAATGCCTATCCCCAGTCCTCCGGTCGGTGGGAGCCCATATTCAAGGGCTCTTAAATAATCTTCGTCAAAAAATTGGGCTTCTTCGTCACCGGCATCTCTTCTTTCCACCTGCTTTTCAAAACGTTTTCGCTGTTCTCGCGGGTCGGTCAGCTCAGAAAATGCATTGGCGATCTCTCTTCCGACGACTATCAACTCAAATCTTTCTACAAGTTCCGGGTTGTCGGGATGTGACTTTGCCAGCGGTGTGATCTCTTTTGGATAATCCAAAATAAAAGTCGGCTCTTCTAAATTTGCCTCGACCAGCTTCTCAAAAAGCTCGGTAATGATCGTGCCTTTCCCGTCGCCCTTATCTACGTGCACTTCGTTCTCTTTTGCCAACGACTTTAATCCGTCTATATCCATATCGAAAGAGACCTCGATACCGCCGACCTCAGCTAATGAATCAAGCATGGTCATTTTCTTAAACGGCTTGGACAGATCCAGTTTTATCCCCTGGTATTCCAATTCCTCTTCGCCGACAATATCTCGCGCTAATTTTTTTATTAGATCCTCTGTAAGTTCCATCATATCGTTATAATCCGCATAAGCTTGATAAGCTTCTAGCATAGTGAATTCGGGATTATGCCGAACCGAGATACCTTCGTTTCGAAAACTTCGATTCAGCTCAAACACCCTATCGTAACCGCCGACCATCAGACGTTTTAAATAAAGCTCCGGGGCGATCCTAAGATAGATGTCCATGTCTAAAGCGTTATGAAATGTAATGAAAGGCCTGGCAGTCGCACCCCCGGGGATCGGCTGAAGCATCGGCGTGTCGACTTCTACAAAACCGTTATCCGCCAGATAATCCCTTATCCCTTTTATGACGGCGATACGCTTTGCAAAGACTTCCTTTACTTCAGGGTTGACTATCAGATCGACATATCTTTGCCGATAACGCAGCTCCTTATCTTTAAGGCCATGCCACTTTTCGGGAAGCGGCCTAAGAGACTTGGTAAGAATAATATATTCTCTAACGGAGATTGAGAGCTCTCCTCTTCTGGTCCTAAAGACCTCTCCGCTGACCCCGATGATATCACCGATATCGAAGCCCAGTAGCTCCCTATAATTATCTTCGCCTAGATTATTGATCGTCAAATAGAGTTGGATCTGTGAAGAACCGTCATCGATAACGATAAATGATGCTTTCCCGTGCTCACGCCTGGCGACTATCCTACCGGCCGTATCAACATCCTTGCCGCTGTTTTCACCGGTTTCTACAACGTCGAATTCTTTTTTGATTTCTTCGATGCTATGTGAGCGATCAAAATTCGACTTGAACGCGTCGGTTCCGGCGGCAGCCATCTCTTCCAGCTTACGGCGGCGCTGGCTCATCAACTCATTTAAGTCTTCAGTTTCCATTTTGTCTCCGTTGTCGCTGATAGCTACTGGCTCAATTCTATTAGGAGTTCTTCGGGGATATCAAGGTTAGTGTAGACTTCTTGGACATCGTCATTCTCTTCCAAAGCATCAATAAATTTTAAGACTCGCCGTGCCTGATCACTATCTAATTCGGTCGCGTTTTTGGGTATCATGCTGAGCTCCGCCGAATTCGGCACCAATCCTTTTTCTTCAAGGCCTTTCCTAACATCCATTAGCTCGGTCGGTTCAGTGATTATCTCGTATATATCATCTTCAGAATTCATGTCAGTCGCTCCGGCCTCCAGGGCCATATCAAGCATGGTATCCTCATCGGTATCCCCTTTGGGAACCAAGATGATCCCAAGTCTCTCAAACATCCAGGCGACAGACCCTGAGGTCCCAAGTTTTCCGTTAAATCGAGTAAAAATATGCCTTATCTCGGCCGCAGTCCTATTTTTGTTATCCGTCATCAGTTCGACTAGTACGGCGATGCCGTCCGGGCCATACCCCTCGTAAGTCATCTGTTCATAGACGACCCCTTCGATCTCGCCGGTTCCCCTTTTTACCGCCCGATCGATATTATCTGTCGGCATATTATAGTCTTTAGCTTTGGCGATCGCTGCAGCGAGAGCTGCATTCATCTCAGGATTGCCTCCGCCTTCCTTGGCGGCGACGGTTATATATCTGGAGAGCTTAGCAAATAGTTTTCCTCTTTTTGCGTCCTCTCTACCCTTCTTGTGCTTGATCGTCGACCATTTCGAGTGGCCACTCATCTTGTCTCTCTCCTTTACTTATCGATCTTTTCTTCCAGGATCCGGCCTTATCTAAAAAATAACGATGGATCCTTAAATCGTCAGTCAGCTCAGGATGAAAAGCGCATGCTAGCTGTGATCCCTGATCGACCATAACGATTCTATCACAGTCTTGGTTCTCATCCTTTATGGTAGCCATAACCCGAACGCTGTCTTTGGTAGAATCTATCCATGGGGCTCTTATGAATACGGCACGAAACTTTTCTTCTCCAAGAGCCGGTATATCAATATCAGCCTCAAAACTATCGACCTGCCTGCCAAAAGCATTCCTCTTCACATTGATATCCATAAGACCAAGCAGCGATTCTTCGCTACCAGTAATGTTCGTCGCCATGGCGATCAGTCCGGCGCAGGTTCCAAATACTGGCATACCGGCATTAGCTTTTTCCTTTATTGGTTCGATCAGTGAATTATTTAAAAGCAATTTGCCGATCGTCGTCGACTCGCCGCCGGGGATAATGAGCCCATCTATATCTTCAAGGTCGCTTGAAACTCTGACTTCTTTAACGGCAGCTCCTAATGCCTTTACCGCCTCTT
>JAUVQW010000079.1 GCA_030597945.1 Actinomycetes bacterium | reverse complement strand
TAATGATTTCAAAGACCTCTTGGCAGCCTCTCTCGCAAATATGACGGTAGACCGACGCCTCTCATCTCTTCTTGGGTCTTATTGATCTTATACGCCATTCGCCTAAATTCGATACTCCAGTCATCAGTATTTAAAATCAAGTAACTTGAGTCCGGATTACCATCCCTTGGCTGGCCGACGCTTCCCGGATTTATCATCCACCTTAAATCTTTCCCATCAAGTTCAAATCTATCCCCGGCCGTGACATCAATTATCTCACTTCCCTGCTCAATATTACTTTTATAGACGGTGGGTAGATGGGTGTGGCCAAAGAAACATATTTTTTCATTAAAATAAGCGAAGTTTTCGTCTGCTATCCACGAAGCAATGACATATTCCCAGACTGGATGCCTGGGGCTTCCGTGGACCATTAAGACATCGTCTATCGGTCTTGCGCTCTTGGGAAGAGTCTTAATGAATTCAAGATTTTCCAAAGACACCTTACTCCTTTGCCATTTTATCGCAACCTTACCTTCTTCGTTGAAGTTATCTATATCGATCTTGCTTACTGCCCCCAAGTCGTGGTTTCCGGTTATTGTGATTGCGTCCAGTTTTTTAATCGCATCTATGCACTCATTTGGCATTGGACCATAGCCTAAAATATCACCAAGTATCCAAATGTCTCTAATTTCTTCAGACCTAACACTATCCAGCACAGCATTTAAAGCTTCCAGGTTAGAGTGTATATCACTAAGTATGGCTACCCTCATCGGTTAAGATACTCTCCTTATCCAAAGAGCGGGTTCCTCGATCTCTTTTAAGCTCGGAAGAGACTCGGGTCCTGACCAAACATGATTAAGTAAGTCCATCCCGCCCTTGTCGACGACATTGGCAACAAATGACTCTCCTATTTCATACTGTTTCAATTTGATATCAAGTCCGATATATTTTTCAATTAGGCGCTCTGCCCAAGACTCTGAACGTCTGCGCCTTTCAAATAATTCATTAATAAGCTCGCTTTTTGGAATAAGTTTTCTGCTTAGTCTCTTCATGACATAATCACTATAACCTTCTATTAGCGACATGAACGCCTGTATCTCACTTAGGATTTTATTGTTTCGTACATTTACTATCTCTTTTAGAGATCCGGAGAAGAAAAAACTGACCGGATTTAGACGGTTATCCGCGCTTCCCCTTGAAGCATTTATTTTGGTGGCAATAAAATCGGTATGCCGGTCGATCAAGCTTCTTAAGTGTGACTGCAACCATTTGTTACTCTCAAATTCGAAACCATGAGTCGATTCATGAAGAGCTAGCCATCTTCTAAAATCTCGTGATTCTAATCCTAGCCGCTTTTCTATCGCCTCGATGTTCGGATAGATAAAATATAGCTTTCCTATTGGCGAAATATCGTCAACTATCGGCAGATCATACTGTCCAAGAACTCTCTTTGATAGATATCCGATAACTGTTCCCATTTGAGTAGTAGCAGCAGCCTGCGTTAATTTTAAGCTGCCGCCTCTCTGCTTATACAAAGCATTTACTACATGCTCCAATAGAGGATCTACCAAAGGCTTTATGCTCTCAATTGCAGTAACTATCCACTCTGCCCGATCAAATATTACCGGACAGCAAAGCGGATCCTCTACTTTCATATTTGTAAATTCAGATATCTTAGGCTCTAGCTCCCTCACATATGATTCAAACTCAACTGAGATCTCACCTTGGGAGCCGATTATAGGCCACCTGTTTACGTCACCGACGACAAAAGCTATTGCTGCCGCGTGGCTCCAATCAATTATCTCATCTTGCGTAGCGATCAAGCTTAGGCCTGCTCCCTTAAAATAGTCAATCGTATTTTTAATTTTAATATTTGCTTCCTTGACCATACTAAAAAGACCTAAATCCTTTGTTTTGATGATTCCTTGCTTGCTTGTCGATCGATAAAATCTCTTACTCTTAATCTGATACTTAGATGATATGAAATATGCTTATCTATTATATTATTAAGCTCCCCCAAAGTGGCAGTATCGGTCTTAACGTCCTTTAATCCTTTAAATGGGGTCAGCAAAAGAGACCTCATCAATTCAATCGTATCCCCATTTATATTGACAGAGCTCGGATCGGAATCAGCGCACCGTTTGCAGAGAATACCGCCTTGAGTAAAGCTGAAGTCTGTCAGCCCGGTCTTACTAGAGCAGCCGGTACATTCATTTATATTTGGTAAAAAACCTGAAAAGGCTAGTAATTTGATGTCGAAAGTCGATAGGACCAATCTTTTTCCGTTATCGGTTCTGGAAAGAAGATCTAAAGACTTCGCAAGCATATTGTAGATTCTAGGATCGCTCTGACCTTCAACGGAAAGCTTATCGACAAGCTCCAGCATCGCATAACCATAATCGATCCTATCAAGTTCACCGGTAACACCATCATAAACCTTGATGATGTCGGCACTGGTGATCGTCGAAAGATTTCTTCCCTTGTAGAAGATCAGATTCAAATTCGTGAATGGCTCTAGTCTCGCTCCAAAACGGCTCTTGGTCCGCCTTATCCCTTTTGCAACTGCCGCTATCTTACCCTCCGCCTCAGTGATCAATGTTATGATCTTGTCCGCTTCCCCAAGTTTGAAGGTCTTTAATACTATTCCTCTAGTCTTGAAATTCCGCAAATCTCTTTTCTCACTTTCGGGCCTCGTCATCAAGTTCTCTCATGATATTTATTCCACTGCTTGTCCCGATCCTGTCAGCCCCTGCCTCCACCATAGATACTAGATCGGCTAGCGTCCTTATCCCGCCTGATGCCTTGACCCCAAAATCATTACCGACAGCCTTTCGCATTAATTCAATATCGTAAGTAGAAGCTCCTGATCCAAGAAAACTTGTCGAAGTCTTAACGTAATCAGCGCCTGCCGACACAACTATTTTACAGGCATCCTTCTTCTCATCATCGCTTAAAAGGCCAGCCTCAATTATGACTTTTATGACAGGTCCGGATCCGCCTCTATCCATTTCTAGCCACGCTCCCTTGGCTGCATCTACAATGGATCTTATCTCTTTTTCGACTACATTATATTTTTTAGATTTTAAAAGTCCGATATTGATGACTGTATCGATTTCGTCGACTCCCAGCAAGACCACTTCTTTTGACTGGCTTGTTTTGGTCCTTATAGTGCCTGAACCAAAACAAAAATCGATCACGCTGCCCACAGCAGTTCTATGATCGCTAAATATTTCCAAAGGTAAACCGAGATGAGTCGGGTGGACGATGACCGATGCAAAATCAAATTCTTTGGCCTGACGACAAAAATCGGCTACATCATCGACAGTAGCAGCCGGATCCAGTATCGTCTGGTCGATCAAGGGTGCTATATCCATGACTGATCTTTCTTTTGATAACTATGAGAGTTAGCACTCCGCCTATAGAGAATTCTATATCAAACAACTGATATATAAAACTTACAACAAAAAAAGAGGCCCTGGGAGCAGGATTAGAAGCCGATCAACTTTTCGAGATTCTCTCGATAATTTGCTTTCTCGACTTCCAGAACCTCATCTTATTATATTCCCTCAAGAACGTCTTTTTATGCATCTGTTTTGCAAAGCAACGATTTTTTAAATGAATAATCTAATAGCCTAGTTCATCGATGACGCGATCATCACGCCGCCACTTCTTTCTCACTTTAACTCTCAGATCGAGAAAGATCTTTGAACCGAGAATGCTTTCGATCTCAATTCTCGATTCTTGACCGATTGCTTTGATCATCTCACCGCCACTACCGATCAAAATCCCTTTTTGGCTGTCTCTCTCGACATAGATCCAAGCCCTCACATCTATCAGATCCTTTTTCTTGCGAGCCTTTATCTCCTCTATGCTGACGGCAACGCTGTACGGTATCTCTTCTTTTGTCATCGCCAGTACCTTTTCTCGAATAAACTCGGCAACAAGAACTTTTTCGGGCTGATCGCTAATCATCCCATCCGGAAAGTACTGCGGTCCAACATCGATAAGGTCGTCCAACCTTTCGATTAATTCATCGGTTCCCTCTCCTTTAAGGGCTGAGATAAGAACGATCTGATCAAAGTCGCCAAGCCCCTTGGCCAGGTTCTCCTGTTTATCAAGCCTAGCCTTATCGATCGCGTCTATCTTATTTATTACGAGAATCACCGGTCTCTTTATACCAGCTAACTCTCTTGCAATAAATTCATCGCCGGCCCCTATGCCGGAAAGGGCATCGAGCATGAATACGATCACGTCGGCTTCTGCAAAAGTCACCCTTGCCACCTTGTTAAGCCTGGTTCCCAGAGAGTCTTTTGGCCTATGTAGCCCCGGCGTATCAATGAAGATCAGTTGAGAATCTATTCCGTTTACAACGGCCATTATTTTATGGCGAGTCGTCTGAGGCTTATCGGATACTATGGCTACTTTTTGATCTACGAGCTTATTGATAAGAGTCGATTTTCCAACATTGGGGCGGCCAGCAATAGTAACAAACCCTGATCTAAAAGATGGTTTAACGGTCATCTTTTAGATCTTTCTTCATGAGAAGTCTGTCAACTCCGACACCGTACTCATCAGATAATTCATCTATTGTAGTAAAGCCGCATGAGTAATATAGACTTAAGGCAGCGTTGTTGTCTTTGCTCACAGTAAGAAGAATTTTGTTACAATTTTCACCGGAGGAGTCATCTATGATCGTTTGTAAAAACTTTCTTCCTAGCTTCTTGCGATGAAAGCTTTTATCAATGCTGAGACCGATCAAGTAGATGTCATCGGGAACATCCCAGTTTCTCATAAGTTCAGCAACCCCGATTATATGGGAATCTAGCTCGACAATATATACTTTTCCATTTCGAACAAGAAAGGGAATGTGCCATTCATTTAAACCGCCGCGTCCGAACATCTCATTTTCAAGCTTTTTGATCTGATCGATTTGATTCTGATCGATATCTTCTATTGCTCTGATCACCGACCGATCAATAGCGGGGCTTGATAACTCTTCCACTATCTACACCTACTCTTACTATTCGTTATTCTTTTCCTTTCGTAAAAAATAATGCGGAAGTAGCTCGGCAACGGTCATCTCTTTTCGTTTTTCTTTTCCTACCATCACTACAGTCATCTTAGGGTCAAACTCTAATAAAAATTGTCGACATGCCCCACAAGGCGTTATAGGCTCATCGCTATCGCCGACGACTACCAGTACTTTAAAATCTCTATATCCTTCCGAGACGGCCTTAGCCGCAACCACTCTCTCGGCGCATATCGAGAGGCCGTAAGTAGTGTTCTCTACATTGCTCCCCGTAAAAACGTTGCCATCTACGGTCAGCAGAGAGGCTCCCACTTTAAAGTTGGAATAAGGCGCATAAGCTAACTTCTGAGCTTCCCTAGCTTTCTCGACTAATACCTCAATTTCATAGGAATCATCATTTATTGCTCCGCTCATCGACTATAACCGTTCAATCTTCATCGTCTGCACCATTCTTGGCCTTCTCATCCTCGGTAACTATTACTTTCAAAATCCTTCTTCCAACCACTTTTTCCACAAAAAAATCTAAGTTCCTGAAGCGTACTTTCTCACCCATCGACGGAATATGGCCGACGAGATTATAGACTAGGCCTCCCAGAGTATCTCCGACATCTTCGGGAAATTCTACTTCAAGCATCTCGCCGACTTCATCAAGGTAAGCTCGAGCATCGATCCTATAACTATGCTCATTTATCGGTTCCACGAG
>JAUVQW010000003.1 GCA_030597945.1 Actinomycetes bacterium | reverse complement strand
TTCCTTTATATAATCTTCGGCGCTCAGCTCGTCCTTGCAATTGTCTAATACAAGGCTTGCTTCCTGCATGGAATAACCTAACCCGACAAGAGCGTCTCTTGCTTCCATATAGGAAGGTCCTTTACTTTCTCGTTCATTGACCGTACTTATATCTACAAGTTTTTCTTTTAACTCTAACACGACTCTTTGCGCCGTCTTTTTCCCGATTCCCGGAACTGACGTGATAAGATCGACATCACCGCTTATTATCGCTTTAGTAAGCCGATCAGGATCCATCGCCGACAGGACACCCATAGCCACTTTTGGTCCAATCCCACTGATCTGGATAAGTCTTTGAAACAACTCCTTTTCAGCTACTCTTTGAAATCCAAAAAGTTGTATCGCATCATCCCTTACGTGCATGTAGGTATAGACTGTCGCCACTTCCCCCGTGCTTGGAAGTCCAGATAAAGAATTACTGGAAAGGAAAAGTTGATAACCTACACCGGCTACATCTATTAGAATAAATTCGGTTCCTTTTTCCCTTATCGTCCCAGTAAGAAAACCTATCATATATCTCCGGTCGCCTTTATTTTATTTAGTAGCACTGAAGAGTTTATATGGCATATGGCAATAGCTAGGGCGTCTGCTGCGTCATCGGGTCTTGGTATTTCGCCAAGCGAGAGAACAGTCTTGACCATCTGCTGGACTTGGTTTTTTCGTGCCCCTCCGTAACCGGTAACAGCCTGCTTTACCTGGAGTGGAGTGTACTCTCCCAGTGTTATTCCTGGCGATGCTGCCGCTAGAAGCGCTACTCCCCTGGCTTGTCCGACAGTTATCGCCGTAGTGGTGTTCGTATTGAAAAAAAGTTGTTCGATCGCCATATCCGTCGGTTGAAATTCTTTGATGAGATCGCTCAATCCATTATGAATCCGTCGAAGTCGATAATGGCTCTCTTCCTTTGGCGAAGTAGTGATAACTCCAAAATCGATAACCTGAAGGGTGTTGTTTTTTTTACCGATCAATCCGTACCCCGTAGTCGCGGTGCCGGGATCTATTCCCAGAACGATCAAGCCCTCTCCTTTAATGTCTAGGATGAATTTAACAACTAGACTTTTACTGCCTAAATCTTATTAGTTGGTGTCTCCCATAACAAGCGAACATATGTTTCATTCTATCCATTACTGACTTTATTGGCAAGCATTAAAAATGAGCACGCTTAAAAAAGAGGTATACAGAATCACTTGGGATTTATTATCCGCTAAATCTGGGTTACTTAGATATGGAGACGATCTTGTATTTTATGTTTCCTGAGGGTGTGGGAACATCTACGACCTCACCGGAACTTTTACCTATAACGGCTTTCCCAACAGGTGATTCATTGGATATCTTATGATTTTCGGGATCGGCCTCAACGGAGCCTACCATCCGATAATTATCTTTTTCGCCTGTTTCAAGATCTTTTAAAACGACACAGCAGCCAAGACAAACACTGTCCGTTGTGATCTGGCGGTCTTCGATGAGCTGGAAGTTGGATAACATCTCATTTATTTGGCTGATCCGGCCTTCCACAAAAGCCTGTTCATTCTTGGCATCATCATATTCTGAGTTCTCCGAGATATCGCCAAACTCAATAGCCGTCTTAATCCGTTCCGCGACTTCTTTTCTCTTAACGTTGGTCAAGAGTTCCAACTCTGCCAGTAATTTAGAATGACCCTCTGATGTCAAAACGCATTCATTGCCCATGATTTCTCTCCACCCAAGGAATGGAAATTTCCTTATATTGAAGTTTTAAAAATATGTAACGGAAATTATATGAAAAAAGAGGAATTTTGTCAAAAGATAAGACGTCTTTTTGAAAGGCTATCTTACAATTATCTTTTTTTACCCTCTTTTATTTTTGACTTTATCTTATCTATCTCGCTTATCGTAATCAGCTGTTCATGCCTGCGAAGTCCGGCCAGAGTAAAGCCGTGTTTCTCTGCAAGCATCTCCATCTCTTTTACTTTGTCCACTGTGATGTTTTTTCCGATCGTATAATTTTCATAGCGACGCTCCAAAGCCAATATTATTGTCTCACCTACACAACCTTCGCACATCCCCGGAGGCGGTCCGAAATCAAAATTAAAGCTTACATCCCCGGGTGCCTTTACGATACTTCCATCAATTACCAACACATCATCTCTTTCGACGGATACTTTTCTGGAAACATCTCGTGGCCTGGCAACATCACATATTATCGCTCCCGATTTAATGCTTCCCGGCTTTATAACTGAACCGGTAGCGCCCGTAACTGTTACTATCACGTCGGCTTTGCCCACAGCATCTTCAACGGAAGTAGATGCCTCTATCCCTTCCTCTCCAAACACGGAAATATTATCTTTAAGCTCATTCAATCTGTCTTTGTCACGACCAACGATTATGGTCTTAATAAAATCCGGTGCCATGACTTTTGCGCAGGCTTGCCCGATCGATCCGGTTGCGCCGACAACGGCAAGGGTTGCCTGGCTCGGATCGATATCCATCTCTTTTGCCGCTTGCATCGTCCCCTGTATTGCAGTCGTCGTAGTATAGGTGTTTCCGGTGGTTACTGGGATATCGACTATTTCTGACAACGCCTTTCCGCCACCGCCGGCTATAGCTGTAAATGCGCCAAGCCCGACGATCTTAGCGCCTTCCTTTTTTGCGACCTTGCAAGCTTTAGCAAGCTTCTCGACCACATATTCTTCCTCCAATTTTGTGAACTGCCAAGGAAGAAGAGGAACAGCGATAAACCAGCCTTTTGCCTTTACTCCGGTCTTTGATTGTATTCCTTCGATCTCTGATACGACGAACGATGGCCTCCTTCTTACGACCTGCCCAACGACTTTAGGGGAGACCCTCTTCGCGATCTTATATTTCTTCGCGATGTCATCTATGTCTAATGGATGTATCAAAAACGCAAAGGTTTCCACTAATTCAACCTTTCGATCCTCGGCTTAAAATCTAGTCTGTCTATTAGGTCCAGGTAATCTTCATCCCCTATTTCATTTAATTCCTTATCAAGAAGAGCCACAAAAAGCGCCTCTATAACATTAGTCCCAAAAGACCGCCCCCTAAACGCCGGGGTACTTGTGATCAAATATTCGACTCCGCGCTCTTTTAGGTCGGCAACATCTTTTTCGACAACCGTATTAGTGAGAATCCATTTACCTTTTAATTCAGCAGGCATGAATTTTCTAATAAAAAGAAAGTCGCCGGCGATTATGTCGGCTTCCTTGTAATAACTTTGATTTCTTTTAGACGGCACCTTATTTTGGCTCTCACCTGTCGGATAAAGCATGCTAAAAGGCATCTTTACCACTACAGGCAAAAGAGTCTTTGCGATCATATTGAATGTCTTGAAAGATCTTATGATTATCGGGATGTTAAGTCCGAAGACAAGATCACCAAATGACATCTGGCATCCGGCACCGTATAAAGCTTCTGCCATCCCAAATCTATCTACCGCGCTCACCATTAGTACCTTTTTTCCTTCGAGCTCAAACCCTTCTTTTTTTAGCGAACTGACTGTCTCGCGCTCTAAAGTATTCTTAAGACCGCTTCCATCGACTACCGGTGTTTTATTGACAACCTTCTCCATTTTGGCAGCGTCTTTGATTACATATCTTTTTTTCCCGACATAAAGATATAAATCTATCCCGCCTAGCCCGATGGCGCTTACTCTGCCATCCATCTCTTTTAAGAGCTCGATCGCCTTATTGAAATCACCATCCGTACCGATGCGAGATATCTTAACTTTTTGATCTAGCAGTTCTACCTCGGCGCTGTGATCTCTTTTTGAAGAGCCAAGGCTTATGCTTACTACTTCCTTCACCAATATCCAATCCGTCGTCTTCCGCAAGCGCTCTAAGTACATCTTCGAGATATTCGAGATCGACCTCTTTATCTTCAATAACAGGCGAACTTCCTAAAGAAATCGATACAACATCCTGATTTAATATTTTCTCAATGGTTGCCGTTCTTTTATCCGAGGCAATGACAATAACAGTATCAAAATCCCTTAGATGTACTAGCATATCCAAAAGATCGTTGAAGATGTCTGAACTGCTCTTATCGCTAATAAAATCATTTCTCTCATCTTCGCTTAGCAGTTGGACAAATTCAACACCACAATCTTCAGCCAACAACTCAACTTCATCCTTGTTGGCTATCGGGAAACCGATCAGGGCGACCCTTTTCCCCTTTTTTATCGATCCGATGCCTTCAAGATATGAGATAAACGTTCTTTCGATCCCGAGATCCGCGGCAACCTCTTTTTGGGTAGCCCCTTTTGATCTACGATAAAGTATCTCTGACATAGCTGAAGAGACCTTATCCCACGATATGACCTTGTCTCCTACCCTGATTAGCTTCAATATTGCCTTGTTGTATACAAATTTGTATACAAGTTAGCATACAAGCAAATAGATGTCTATTTTGATGGAGTCTCTTTTATGGCCAGTTGTCCGCAGGCGGCATCAATATCGACTCCCTTAGAGCGTCTAAGAGTCACGTCGCCCCCAGAATTTCGCAAATAGTCCATTATTAAAGATATCTCTTTATCGCCGGGGGACGTATACATTGAAGCTGTAGGATGATATTTGACAAGATTAATTGTAAAAAGTTTATTTTTCGTTAATTCTTTTAATCTGTCTAAATGGCGTGGCGACGTATTTATACCATCTAGAAGAAGATATTCCAGCATCACTTTCCGAGACGTATCCAAAACATACTGCTCTGCTGCTTTCATCAACTGCCAGAGCGGATATTTCTTAGCTATCGGCATCAGTTGCTCGCGTTCTTTTTGGAACGGCGAATGAAGAGAGATCGCCAGATTAAATTGGCTAGCCTTAGAGAATCTCTTAATCATTGGGGTGATCCCTGCGGTTGAAACTGCGATCCTCCTGGCCCCAAGGCTAAAACCATCTTCATCATTTAATAGATCCAGAGCCTTAATAAGATTATCATAGTTTAAAAACGGCTCACCCATACCCATTATAACTGCATTAGTTATCTTCTCATTTGAACCCCTTAAATGATCAGCAGCAATAAATACTTGAGAGGCAATCTCCCATTGATCAAGGTCTCTTATGAAACCCATTTCGGCTGTGGCGCAAAAGGAGCAATTTAATTTACAACCTACCTGGGAAGAGCAGCAAACGGTATTTGAACCCCGTTTATCATCGTGAATAAGAACTGATTCGACCTTCAAGCCATCTTTTAATTCAATTAAAAATTTAACACAATCGCTACCAGTGACTTTGTCTGTCACTGCCGGAAAAAAATTGGGGAAACACTTCTTCAGACCACCCCTGAGCTCCTTGGGAAAGTTTGAGATCTTATCAAAGCTTTGAACGTTTTCTATTGTAAGAGCTCTGTAGAGCTGATCGTACCGATAAGAATGTTGGCCGTCTTTTATTAAATGTTCTTTTAGATCGGAAAAATAATTCATAAGAGGAGTTTATCTTCATACACGAACCCGTTCAACAAAAAAAGGGCGAGACTCTGCGGCTCGCCCTTTGACCTAAAGCTAAACTATTTATGCGGCCATAACGCTGAGCGGATTAAAGGTCTTAAAGATCACTTCAGCCCTTTGAGTCAGCTCTTCCGGCCCCTTTACTATAACCAGGAATTCACCGTTAGCTACCCTTTTTTCCAGCTCTTTGGCATCCGGTTCTTTAATGCCAAGCGATGCAAGCGAAGTAGCTAGGACACCGGTACCCGCTCCGAGTACAGCGCCCTCTATGCCTCCTGCTATGATAGTCGCCAGCGCGCCGACTGCAACTACCGGACCAGCAGCGGCCGTCACAAAAAATACGCCCGCACCTGCCAATATTCCAGCTACGCCACCGATCCATCCACCCCATTTGGCTCCCTCTCTGATCCGGTGAGATGTAGCGTGAAATCCCTGGATCACATGTTGTTCACTTGCCTCTATCTTTCCGGCGGGGGCTACCATTGACAGATGGTCATCTTTAATTCCCGCTTCCTTTAAAGATCTAACCACTCCTTGAGCGGTACCATGTACGTCAAATACGCCAATAGCTATTTTTTCTTCCATAAAATCTCCTCCTATTAAAAATGATTTACCTACTTCTTAACCGAGATTTATCGAAATAAACAGTATTGGCGATAAAAAAATGATTGTCGCGGCAAGGAATAGCTGATCTATTAATGCCTTACGATATCTCCGGCCAAAAGCTTTCACCTTCAACATCTGCCTCAAAACTCATTGCATCCGCTATTGTTTTCCCCACATCTGAAAATGTCTTTCTTGTTCCCAGGTCAATACCCTTCTTTATTCCTTTTCCGTAGACGAGGAGTGGAACATATTCCCTTGAGTGATCAGTAGATTCGGTCGTCGGATCACAGCCATGATCGGCGGAAAAGATAAGTAGATCGTCTCTTCCTAAACTTGCGGTTATCTCTGGGATACGACTATCGGTCTCGCAGAGCCCCATCGCATATTCTTCTGCGTTATTTCGATGTCCCCATAACATGTCAAAATCGACAAGATTGGCAAATATTATCCCCTCTTTATAACTTTTAAGATGACTTATGATCTGATCGATCCCTTCCATATTGCTGCCCGTATGAATCCCCGTAGTGATCCCCTGATCTGAGAACAACTCAGCTATCTTACCGATCGCATATACTGAGGTCCCGCCATCAATTGCATAGTCCAGTACCGTCTTGCCAAACGGTTTCAAGGAAAAATCTTTTCTCCATTCTGTCCGCTTGAAATCGCCCTTGGACCCCGTAAAAGGCCTGGCAATAACTCGTCCGACCGCCTTATTTCCCTTTAAAATATCTCTTGCTATCAGGCAATATCGATAGAGATCATCAAGAGATACTACTCCGTCATGAGCGGCTATTTGAAAAACGCTATCCGCCGATGTATAGACTATTAGATCTCCTGAGTCAATGTGCTCCTCGCCAAGTTCAGCAATAATCTCGGTGCCGGAGGCTACTCTGTTACCAATGACGCCCCGCCCGGTACGACTTGAAAATTCATCAATGACTTCTTTTGGGAAACCATCTGGAAATAGGGGAAACTCTGATCTTAATTGTAGGCCCATAAGTTCCCAGTGGCCGGTTGTGCTGTCTTTCCCTGGTGACACCGCACTACATTTGCCGAAATTTGCTTTTGGTTCCAACCTACTTTGAACTCCTTTTATCTCTTCGATATTCCCAAGGCCCATAGCTTCAAGATTTGGAAGGTTGAGCCCTCCGACGGCTTTTGCCGTATTAGATAGTGTATTGCTTCCTTCGTCACCATAGTCGCCTGCATCGGGCAGCTCTCCGCAGCCAACACTATCTAAAATAATAATGAGGGTTCTTTTTATCATCTTTTCCTCGCTCTTGGATGAGTTTCAGAATAGATCTCTTTTAGATCCTGCCTGGAAAGAGAGGTGTATATCTGGGTAGTGTTTATACTGGAATGGCCGAGCATCTCTTGAACAGCTCTAAGATCAGCTCCGCCGGCAAGAAGGTGGGTCGCAAAGGAGTGCCTCAAACTATGCGGGTAGACATCTTTTACTCCGGCTCTTTTAGCATATCGTTTCACGACTTTCCAACAACTCTGTCTGCTTAACCTTGTCCCTCTAGTATTTATTATCAGTGCTTTTTCAACGATTTTTTTTAAAATATGGGGCCTTCCGTTTTGTTGGTAATCGCTTGTCGCTTCGATTGCGACTCTGCCCAGTGGGACGACTCTTTGTTTTGACCCTTTTCCCGTACAGGTAAGATAGCCAGAATCAATGTCGACATCACCAACATCTAAGCCTACTAACTCCGAAACTCTTATCCCAGCGCTATATAGTAGTTCGATAATCAGCCTGTCTCTCTTTCCCGTTGGCGAATCGTCGGGAAAACTCAGGATCTTTTCGACCTCTTCTATGGAGAGGACGTCTGGCAAATACTTTATCTTTACCGGAGAGTCGATATCAGAAGCAATATTCTCACTAAGATATCCTTCGAGAAGAAGAAATTTATAGAAAGATCGAAGCGCCGATATATTTCTGGCCCTTGATGCCGGACTTAGTCCGATTTTCTTTAAGTGATCTAAAAAAGCTGTTATAAAATCAGAATCCGCCTCGTCGATCGTCTTATTTTCAGACGCTAAATAATCCAGGTACTTCCTTAGATCTCGCTCATAGGCCATTCGGCTATTTCTGGAGAGCCCCTTCTCAACTAAGAGGTAATTTAGAAATTCTAATAGATGATCCATATCAACCTATCTCAAGCTTGGTGAGTAAGAGCCCGATGATAGTCTTGGCGTCGCGGATCCTTCCTGTCTTCACTAAATTTAATGCGTCTTCCAAAGACAACCGGATCACTTGCATATCTTCCTCCTCATCACCGTCCGGTTCCGGTTCTCCGATCGAATCAATATGAGCCAGATAGAGATAGAATTTTTCGTTGCTGTAACCGGGCGCATTTAGAAATTCGCTCAATTTTTCCATCTGGGAAACCGTCGCGCCGGTCTCCTCTTTTAACTCTCTAATAGCACAATTGAAAGGATCTTCATCATTATCGAGTTTACCCGCGGGGATCTCTAAGATCCTTTCTCCTGCGGCATGTCGATACTGTTCGACCAAGAGTATGTCTCCATCAAAAGTGATGGGGACGATTCCAACGGCCCCCGGGTGAGATAATATCTCTCTTTCGACAACTCGCCCACTAGGCATCTCGACCATATCGACAAAGACCTTAAAGATATGGCCATCAAAGACTTGCTTCGTTTTTTTTAGGATGTACTTATCTGTCATCAAATTCCAACATGCCAGCAGCGCAAATGCCCGCAGAACCGGCCGCCATAAAAAATTCCGGTTCTTCATCTATGCCGCGCCCCATGGTCGTTGCTCCCGATTCAATACCTTTAAGCTCATCGATGATGAATGTTGCATCGAACTTCTCCACATCATGTTTATCTAGAAGACCAGACGACTCCACTTGATCCATCAATGTCTTTGATAGATCGCCTTTAAGGTTAGGAAAAGCGATAGTAGCTCTTCCAAGCGTTGCCATGCCAAGAGAGGTAAGGGTGTGGTGGCTGAGGCCATAATGCCTCTCCCTCTTATCTTTAAAGCTTATCCTCGGGATAGCTATGGCCCTGCCTCCAAGTGAGATCACGGCATTTACTATCTGAGCTTGTTCTATCCCCGAGAAACCAAGCGTCGTTCCAGTTCCGACGATTCCCGGACCCATGATGGCAACTACGATATCGGCTTTTGAAACAACTTTTGCCGCTTGAAGGCCACTATAGATATTTACGGCCTCAATGTCACCGCCAAAAGCATGCCCGGTAGTGATCGTCTCACTAATCAAATCTCGTCTCTTAAGCTCTTTTACCGTCCGACTGTGGGCGATCGGAAGAGCAGCTCCATCGGTCATCATATATATGATTTTCGCGTTCGGACTCTTGCTTTTTATTCCAATTATACAAGCGTAAAGTTGCGAATGAAGTTCTCCGATAACCACTGGTAGTCCGCCTAGATCCTTAAACCCTTTAAGGCCTTCATGAAAATCACTGCCTTGCTCTTCGATCGAGGCAACGCAGAACTGAGCTGGCGTATATCTTAATTTCATAATATGGCCTCCTCCGTAAGTCGCGACTTCCGGATGGTCAAGATTAATTGCTACAAATCCCTCGCCGCCGGAGCCGAGCTCAAGTTCGACGGCGGTAGTATTGACCAGGACTTCATCTCCCAATGAGATGGGGCCGGTAAGCAGATTATGATTTATTACCCTTAACTCTCTGTCTGCAAGTTTCACATTTGCAATCGTAATATCTTTATCGGTAGAAAGGATGGAAATGATATTTCCTTTTTTTAATCTGATATTCATTTTTTAGATACCGTCATGACAATTGCTTGAGCTAACTTCGATGCATTGATTAGCTCAGCAGTGGCGATACTCTCATCAGTAGTATGAGGGTTGAGATAACCTACCCCAAGAGCTACCGCACTCATGCCTTTTGAATTGAACACACTCGTATCGGAACCGCCGCCAGTTGATCGCAAACTTGATTTTAAACCGATGCTTCTAACAGCCTCGCTGCAGACCTTTACGATTTCGTCATCTTTTTGAAGATCAAAACCGTTATACTCCCTTATGACTTCTATATCTATGTCAGTGCCCACTTCAATACTTCCAGATTTAAATGATTTGATCATCGTTTTTGTCTTATTTTCAAGACCGCTCTCGCTTAAACTTCTGACTTCGGCCTTTATCTCGGTTAGTTCCGGCACTACATTGATGGCGCTACCCCCTTTGATGACTCCGACATTCGCCGTCGTTTCATCATCTATCCTTCCAAGATCCAGATTAGAGATTGCTAGAGCCGCTGCCTTTATCGAATTGACACCCGTCTCCGGGTTGATACCCGAATGAGCCGCTTTTCCCTTAAACTTTACGAAGATCGAATTCTGATAAGGTGCTTTTACAATAATCTCTCCGACAGTGCCGACTGAATCCAGAACAAAAACTTGGTCTGCTTTTATCAATTGCGGATCCAAATTTTTTGCTCCAAGCAGTCCCTTTTCTTCGGCGACTGTAAAAATAAGTTTTACAGGGGGATGGCTTTCTCCCTTTTCTAATAGCGTTAAGGCCATTTCCAGAATAGCTGACACTCCGACTTTGTCATCTGCTCCCAGGATCGTATCCCCATCGCTTCTGATGACATCATCGTTAATCCTTGGGATTATGCCTTTTCCAGGCTCTACCGTATCGAGATGAGCGTTGAACGCGATGGTGGGATAAGACTCTTCGCCTGGTATGGAGACTATAAGATTTCCGCTATCACCGCCGATTTTTTCACCGGCATCATCGATGGTAATCTTTAAGCCCTTTGTCTCAACGAGACGAAGTCGCTCATATAGAAAATCGACAACTTCTCTCTCATGAAAGGAGACGCTGTCGATACTGACTAATTCCAAAAAGTTATCTAACAATCTCTCAGTATTTATCAATACATCCCCTAAAAGATATTGATCAACTTTTTATACTGACAGAATTATCTCTATTTTTTTGAAACTGAACAGCCGCCCCGATAAAATCTCTAAATAAAGGATGTGGACGATTGGGGCGTGACTTAAACTCGGGATGAAACTGACAGCCTACAAACCAGGGATGGTCCTCAATCTCGACGATCTCGACTAACTTGTCGTCAGGAGAAACTCCACTACAATGAAGTCCTTTTGCAACAAGTTCTTTTCTGAATGTGTTATTTAATTCATAGCGGTGACGGTGGCGTTCATCGACCTTTTCACTCTGATAGGCTTCGTAAGCCTTTGTTTGTTGATCGCTTATTACACAAGGATAGCTTCCGAGCCTCATCGTTCCTCCCATCTCAGCAACATCTTTTTGATCCAACATAAGATCAATAACAGGATATTCACTACTATCAGCAAATTCGGAGCTATTGGCTCCATCCATACCAGCAACATTTCTGGCAAATTCGACGACTGCACACTGCATGCCGAGGCAGATGCCAAAAAAAGGTATCTTATTTACCCGGGCGTAATGGATCGATTCTATCTTTCCTTCGATACCTCTGACTCCAAAACCGCCGGGAACTATGATCCCGTCGACTTTGCTTAAGGCAACTCTAATCTCTTCAGAACTAAGGGTATCGGCATCAACCCAAGATATCTCGACATCCACTCCATGTTGGAATCCCGCATGCTTTAACGATTCGACTACGCTTAAATAGGCGTCAGGCAGAGATACATACTTGCCTACAAGCGCTATCTTTGTACAGCCCTTAACCGCCTTTATCTTATCGACAAGGCCCTGCCACTCTCGCAGGTCACTTGACTTACTCTCGATCTTCAAAAGATCGACGATTATATCATCGATACCTTCGGAATGAAGGGCAAGAGGGACAGCATAGATGCTCTCAACATTTACGGCTGAGATGACGGCTTCTGTGTCAAGATCGCAAAAGAGTCCGATCTTACTCCTTATCGAATCGTCTATCGGCTGATCGCTTCTACAAACGATTATATCCGGTTGGATACCGATGCTTCTGAGTTCTTTGACACTATGTTGGGTAGGCTTTGTCTTTAGCTCCGCTGAAGAGCTTAGAAACGGGATAAGCGTTACATGGACATAGATTACATTATCCCGGCCGATATCTTTTCTAAATTGCCTAATCGCCTCTAAGAAAGGAAGGCTTTCGATGTCGCCGACGGTACCGCCTACCTCGGTGATGACAATATCTGCTCCATTATTATCAACAAGATGCAGTATCCGACTTTTTATCTCATTAGTGACATGGGGGATAACTTGGACAGTGCCCCCCAAATATTCGCCCTTCCGTTCCTTTGTGACGACGGACCAGTAGACAGAGCCGGCAGTAACATTGCTGTTTCTTTTAAGGCTTTCGTCTATGAATCTTTCGTAATGCCCAAGATCTAGATCGGTCTCAGTCCCATCGTCGGTCACGTAGACTTCGCCGTGTTGATAGGGGCTCATCGTCCCCGGATCGACATTAAGATAAGGATCAAGCTTTTGTATGGTTACCTTTTGACCCCTGGCTTTTAGAAGACGACCGATAGATGCTGCGGTAATCCCTTTTCCGAGGGATGAAACGACTCCGCCGGTTACAAAGATATGCTTTGTCATAACCTTCTTCTCATCCCAAGCTCGTCCAATCTTCTCAAAATCCTAACTCTTAATATCAGTTCAGTCAAAGACCTACGTTCAGTGTAGTAGTGAAAAGCGGCCAACACAATGAGGATAACCAAATTGATGTACCAATTCAAGCTAAGCATTAATGTATATCCAAATAATGCGCCCAGAACATTTGAACCCGTATCTCCGATCATCGTCCGTTCGTTAAGATCAGACCAGAGAAGTATTAGTATGGGAGGAAGCATGAGAGCCCAAATGCCCCAGACCGGCTCTCTAAATGTCCCGATAAAAAGTATCAGGCTTAAAAAAAGAAATACTTTGATAGCTCGACCCGGCCTAAGATCTAACAGGTTGAACGCGTTTATCGAGAGCGCCAACAAGAATGTATTAAGGATGAGAAGTAGGGCTGTATCCGAATGAAAAGATGCTACATACATAGATATGGAAAAGCCGCCGATCGCTTTTAAAGAACCGGTAGTCAATTTACCGTCTTTTAATTTTCTCATGTGGCCTCTTAGTCCAGAATCTTTTCGATCTCCGATAAGATCATCGACTAGTCCCAGTAGGCCGGTTCCAAAAATAAGGATCAAAAAATCGGCTGCCCCGGAGAAAACGACACTACCACCAAATCTTGCCGTCGACTGCAAGGAAAAGATAGCCAGCGTGATCATCATAGAGACTATAATGATCAAACCACTCGCCCCGGCTATCGGCCTATTGCGATAATTTAGTACTGAAACCCGCTCTTGCAGCAACGGCCTTAGTAGATGGTAGATTATGAGGCTGACAACAGCCGAGAGAATCAAGACAGTTATAAACATTGGATTCTTTCATTTGCTCCGTTTACCATCTTAACCCACCTTTTCATTGGATAAATATCGATCAAATATCTGTATGTAAAATATCACTGCCAGAAAATAAGCCAAAATTATTGCTGTGATCGAGACACCCGAATCATTTGTAAGAGCTCCCACGATACCTGCCACTAACCCGCCGTTTAGTCCAGCATCCAAATATTTATATTTTGACGAAAACTGCTCTTCTGATCTGTTTTTTCTATAAAATCTGAAGAATATCAAGATGATGGCTATAGTTAAAAAAAGATAAGACCAGGATGTATATCTAAATATCCTAATATTGGCCGATAATTTTCTTCCAGCTATCTGCCAGAATTCAAAAGACCCTCCCTCAATGACTGACTGAAACGCCCTTCCCATATGAGTCCTTACAGGTAGTAGATATATATCGATAGCTAAAAAAAGGCCTAGGGCAATTGTGGCAAAGAATAGCATCAAAACTATCTGTCGAAGTCTAATAGTGGTACTGAAGAAATAAAGGTAAGCGACCGAAAATCCTGCAAGAGCTGTAAATATTCCTCCCGTATTGGCTCCGAGTCCGGGAAAACCGATTACAAACAAGACTAGCAAAAAAAAGACGGCAACTATCAATTTTATTAACCTTGATTCGTCGCCCTTAGACTCGATCTCTTTTCTATCCTTTAATCCCTCCAGAGCCACACTCGCAAGAACGATCGAAGCAGCAATAAAAACAGACATCGCCTGATTACCCATCCCATAGAAGCGTCCGGCGGTAATCGGCGAATATCCGAAAAGGCTGAGGAGATCGCTGCTAGCTCCAAAAATAGTTATATTTGTGGTAAGGAAGATAACGGTTGCTCCGGTGATAAAATATAACGGCCAAAATCTTCTGGCTCCCCTAATAGAAGCAATCGCTACTATAGCGATCACCGCAATGATGATGGTAAGAAAATAAGAAGTGGAAGATGAGACGCTAGCAGGGACGAATGGCGTAATAAATAGTGCAAGAGGAAAAGCGATCATCGCGAGTAGAAGTAGGCTCATCGACTTAGCAGTTAACTTGTTAGTTTTTATCTGGCTATACAGAATCAGTACTACTATCGACAGGACGACAATCTGAAAGATTATGAAAGATATTATCACCGGTAATGACAGCTCATGAACGATGATAAAAGCGTTGCTTAACTCCACCATTTTTTCTATTCTTTGGCTACTCGATGGTACTGAAGAGATCGGTCGACCGGTTAAGAAAGATGGCGTTTTTGCCCCAAGAAGTTCTAGTACGGTGGGAGCGATATCAGTGCTGGTTACCAGTCCTTCCCGCCTAGTAGATCCGGAAGTAAGGAGGCCATTTTTTACCCAATCACCGGCTATAACTATAGGTGTCGTCTGTTGAATTAACTCATTCTTATCATTTGCCGGTGGCGAGGGAGAAAGGATTATAAAAGTAGTATCTTCCATACTGACTTCATCACGGACCGCTCGCATGAATTTATCAGCTCTGTTAATTGAATCCATTCTATAGCGCTCGGTCATTTTTTCATTTGCGACCTCTCGATATTTTTCCGTTCTTCTACTGTCGCCAGTCTCAAAAATAAATAATGACGCCTTGTCTTTAATGTCCCTGAATTTCTCTAATATTGCATCGTAATCCGTTCTAATACCATATGGGCTAAGCTCATCTTCTTCTAAGATCTTAACCCCTACGTCACCATGGTCAATCGCTCCGTTCTCATCCATCGCGATAATCGCGGCTTGTCGCTCTAGTCTTTGGTCCTCATCAGTATCCGCGTTTCCAAAGACAGCCGTCTTTAGTCCCAGATCATGGAGAGCTTTTCCTATAATGCCAGGTTTAATCGTATAACCGCTATTAAGATTAGAGTTTATAAGGCCAGTAATATTAAGATAAAAGACAGAAAAATCGTCCCCCTTTTGACCAGTCTGCCGTTGAAATAAGACATTACTACTAACCCCACCTATCTTTTCATAATCCGTAAGGGCGTTCCCAGGATCACCCCCGGCCCTAGAGCGATTACCATTTCCAATAGTCGCATACGACCTGTCTGTGTTAGCCAAAGAAGATGCCGTTCGATTACTAAGAAGGCCAGCAGCCCCTTTGTCGATAAGGGATTTTAAAAAAGGTGCCTCGGCTTTTCGAATGTCAGACCACGTTACTTTATCGATTAAGAATATAAGCACTCTAGAACTGCTAAGATCACTTATATCCTCTTCAAGCTTATCAGTATCTTCCAAAGAAGGAGTGTGTGAGATCGCCACCTGAGACAGGATGATCAAGATCAGTATTATGAGAAGTAGCCCCTTTTTTCTAAGCAATCGATCTGCCCTCCAGACAATCCAAATAGACTTTTTCTGTCCTGGCGACCATCATTTCGGACGAAAATTCTCTGTTAACTTTTTCTAAAGCTTTATCGATCAATTGGTCTCTTCTGACTTGGTCCCCGGCTAAAGCTAGAATATTATCGGCAAGCTCTTGTGGATCGCCAGGTTCAACCAGGATGCCTTCACCTTCCTTGATAATATCGAGCACCCCGCCAGCGCGCGTAGCAATAACTGGAAGTCTTGCTGCCATTGCCTCTAGCACTACAATTCCAAATGGTTCATTTAAAGAAGGCAGAACAAACATATCGGCATCGAAAAAAAGTTCTCTGGTATCATCTACGAAACCTAAGAAAAAAACTTTGCCGCCTAGATCCATTCTCTTTGCCTCGGCAAGCAGCTCTTCCTTTAAAGGCCCGTCTCCGGCGATGGCTATCTTTAACCCATTTCTCTTTTCACAAGCGATCTTTGTGGCTTCAAGCAATACTTTGTGGCCCTTAAAGGGCACAAAACGTCCGACATTCGCAATTAAGAAATCATCCTTTTTAAGCCCAAGCTTCTTCCTAAGCGACTTTTCCTTGTCGCCGAGTCTCCAAGACTTTATGTCTATACCGTTTGGGATCGTAACGATCTTATCTTCTGGAATACCCTCTATATCGATAAGACTTTTTTTTAGGCTCGAAGATACGGTTATCAACTTATCTGTATACTTATCTAACCGCCGTTCGATCAATGAGGCTAGACTCTTCATGATGACATTCGAATCCTGATATATTAAAAAATTGTGGACTGTAACAATAACAGCGGGGATATTCATGCCTTTGATCGCGTAGCGACCGACTAAAGCAGTCTTATTGCCATGAATGTGAAGGATGTCAGGATTTAATGAAGAAATGACCTCTCTTAGTTTTTTGATCGTCAAAAAGTCCTTAACGGGATTTAATCTTTCATTTATATCTACTTCGATCATTGGAACATCCAGCTTAGCCAGACTTTTTTTAAGTAGAGAGTTTTGTGGAGAGATGACGCTGATGTCATAGCGATCGTTGTCCAACCCGTCTATCAAGTCCAAGAGATGGGTCTGCATGCCGCCGACCATCTTTCTCATAAGATAGACTAGACGTATCTTGTTTTCCGGCAAAATCTCTCCATTAAGATCAAGAAACTAGATCATTGAGGCAATAATCTGTCTGCAGTCGGTTTAATCCCAAAGTTAGCCTTAGTAGAGCTCTCTTGCAACAAGTATATCGCTGATATCCAGCCCGAAACGGTTTCGATATTGTCGATAGTGCTGATAGATGCCAGTTGAAAAACGCCGATCCTTGAGGGATCAAGATCACTTGTCTCCGCCGCCACCACAGGTTGACCCGTACTTTTGAATGCTCTCAGTATTTTTGTATCAAATTCATTTTCCGAACCTACGGGAGAAGCAAGCACAATAAACCCGTCTACCGGCAAAACGCTTTGATCGTCTATTTTAATAAGATCGTTATTTGAAAGAGCGGAAAGTAGCGCTATCGGCTCTCTTCCTGAAACCTCATCAGATATTCTTTCCCACAAATATGAATCAAACGTTTCAACCGTGATAGAACTGTTCGTCGAGGCTGAAAGTCTGTTTATCAAATCTGTATTACCCAGATCTTCTTTTTTGACCGAGATGGTCATGTAGGCGGAGTCAGCTCCTGCCTTTGAAACAGCAGTCGAAACGTCATTAAAAACATCTTCTTGATCTGATGCAAAGGAGACAACAAGTATGCGTTTATCGGCCAGCCTCCCCTTTACGGCAGCCTGCCAGACTTGATCCTGAAAAGTCTTAAGTTCGGTAACTTCTTTTTCCAGTTCATTATTGTGGGTTAGTACGCTTTCCACATCTTTATTGATGCTTTCCATAAGCTTAGCCTGTCTTTTAGTAAGAGCCCCGCTATCAACTAGCAAAGAGCCGAGCAGAAGGCCGACGGTAAGCGCTAAAAATACGGCTCCAAGAGAAGCAATATGATACCTCATGTCAAACATTAATGATCCACCTTACGCTTTATGGTTACTTATATTATAAATGAATCTCAGGCGAATAAAAAAGCCTTTAAAGACCCAGCATCAACCTGACTTTTAATATGACGGTTCTTAAATATAATCTGACTACCGGTGCTATTAGGATCACTACTGTTACCGTAGTGAGTCCTGCGAAAATCATTCCAAGAAGATATGAATACTTCGGACTAGATCGATAGAGCTGGTTTACACCTTTCGCATCGACTAGACGATCGCCGACTTTAAGTCTCACAAGAAAAGTGCTGGACATCCCCTCTCGTCCCTTATCTAAAAACTCCGTCAAATGACCGTGCGTACCTACCGCCACAATCAACTCGGCTCCTTTCTCATAAGAGAGTAGCATGGCAAGGTCTTCGCTTGTACAAGCAGCCTTGAATATTTTATTCTCAAGACCCAGCCTATCCAACCTATGCCGGCCTGGCGCTCTGCCATTTAGATAACCATGTACAACTAGTTCCGATCCACTTTTTAACGTCTCGTCCGTGACACTATCCATGTCTCCGATAATAATATCCACCTTGAAGCCTTCGGCTCTAAGGGCATCGGCTCCGCCGTCGACACCTATTAAGACTGGCTTCATCTCTTTTATATATGGTTTCAGCGTTTGCAAGTCGGCCTTATAATCGTAACCTCTTACAACAACCAATACCTGCCTACCCGCTATCTTAGTTGTGATCTCAGGCATGTCTGGGGTCTCCAAAATCAATGCCCGCTCTTTTTTCATATAATCCAAAGTATTAATAGCAAATTTTTCGAGCTCATCGGATATAGTATTCTTCGATCTATCGAGCTCATCTTTTATTATCATTAAATTTTTGATGTCACCGTTGGCTATGACTTTTCCATCCTTCAAGATCTTTCCATGATCAATCTCGATCATGTCGCCCTCATCTATTAGATCGAATATTTTTCTTCCAACATTGTCAACAAGATGGATGCCAGCGCTACATAAGAGAAAGGGGCCGGTATTTGGATATCGTCCGGAACTCGACTTGTCGGCATTAATAACGACTTCTATGCCTGTCTCGATCAAAGACTCGGCCGAGACCTGATCGACATCCAGATGATCGATCACCGCAACATCCGTTGATTTGATCCTCTTGACCAGATCTTTAGTCTTCCTATCTAGCTTCGCCCTGCCTCGAAAACTCATTATCTATCTCCTATTACCTATAGCGGATTGACCTGCAAATGCACATGGTCTTTACTTCCATCCACATATTCGTTTATCTGCGAATTTATATTAAGCGATCTTACCTTTGCTAACTTAGTCACTCCAGCAGTTACTCTTTCTCCCTTTACCACCACAATATCTCTCACGTGAGCTACCACTATCTTAAACCATCCATGATCATCGGCCATTATTTCTATTCGAAAATCATCAATATTTCCATAAAGTTTGTATGGGATTACGTCTACTACAACCCCATCTGTTGGACTTAGAACATCCGAGCCTTCGAGCATCGTAATATCTACTGATGACGTAAGCGGTGTTCCCCTACCTCTCTTAGTCATTGTAAACTCAAGAGGCCTCCCTAATCTGGTATTTCCTCTCACTTCTATCTTGGATGGTTCTCCCTCTACTTGATTAATGCTCGGCTTGATCGGAATGGATTTCTTATTAAAAGATTGGTGGTATCCGATGCCGCTGACATTTTGGATCGCCGAGGGGACATACAGGATCAGATCACTGCCATTCACTTTACCAAAAGGTACTTTTATAGGTGTCTTTATCTGACTTTTTACTCCGGCCATGACCACGGCCGGCTCTTCTTCTGACAGGCTAGATATAAACCAGTTAATACCAGATATTGACGATGAGACTAGCACTATCGAGATAATTGTTAGTAGAGCATATAGCCGGCGACGTTTGATTCTCCGTTCAACATGCCTGCGACGTTTGAAGACGACCCTCGGTCGCATCTCTATTTGGAGTCGCCTATGCTTTACTGGAGACACCCGATGCCTTGTCCGACTGGGCTTCTTTTATCAGCTCTAAAGCATGTTTTACTGCCACAGCAGAATCTCCATCCGATCCGCTCATCCTGCTAAGCTCAACCAATCTCTCTTTGTCATTTAGCTCATTTACCAATGTCACCGTTCGTCCTTTGATCTCTTTCTTTTCAACGTTATATTGCGTATCAGCATATACGGCTATTTGAGGTAAGTGGGTAACACATATTACCTGATGATCCATGGCAAGAGCTGACATTTTCTTACCGATTAGTGCTGCCGTCTTCCCCCCGATCCCGGTATCAATCTCATCAAAAATAAGAGTCTCGACACTATCTTCGCCTGAAAGAATTGATTTTAAAGCCAACATTATTCTAGATATCTCCCCGCCGGAGGCTACCTTGACGATCGGTTTTAACGGCTCCCCTTTATTTACCGAGATCAGATACTCAACCCTGTCGAACCCGACAGACTTCCATTCACTTATATCATCTTTTGAAGTTTTTACGTCTACTTTAAAATCCGCACCTACAAGACCAAGCTCGAAAAGAACTTCCTTTACCTTGTCTTCCAGTAAGATGGCGGCTTTTTTTCTTTTGAAGCTAAGCTCCTTGCCAATGACCAGAAGTTCCGCCACGCTCTTATCGATTTCATCTTTTAACTTAAAGCTCTCTTGTTTTGAACTATCACAC
This sequence comes from Actinomycetes bacterium, assembly GCA_030597945.1. GTDB lineage: Bacteria > Actinomycetota > Aquicultoria > CAJVYJ01 > CAJVYJ01 > JAUVQW01. The sequence goes on along the minus strand of JAUVQW010000003.1, from coordinate 5,631 downwards.
CGCTTTAGCTCGTCGTCGATGCTTTCTCGTTTTGTTATTACAGACTTTAAAGTGCCTCCATATTTTCTTTTTAGATTGTTAAGTTCAAAGACCCTGTCCTCAAGATATCTAAGCCTCACCGGATCAAAATTGTTTTCTTCTTCAAAATGTCTAAGTTCTGAAATCACATCTTCTAAGCCCGCCGTGATTGTTTCAAGAGTCTCGATCGGTTTAGAGAGAACGCCAAAGTACCTTTGTCCCTCTGCCAAATCCAGCGAGGCCTGCTGAATAAGATCGTAACCGCCATCATCATCGGAAGACAACTTAAGAAGAGAATTGCTGATGGCTTCTTGAACGTTCTCAAAATTCTTTAATCTCTGAAGCTCATCTTCGGCTGCCTCGTCTTCCTCAAGATTAATGTTTATGGAATCTATCTCGCCGAGTTGACTGGAAAGATCGTCTAACTTGGACTGATTGTCGCCTTCGCTTGTTAAAAGATCACGTAACCTGATATCAAGTGAAGCCTTCGATGCCAACGCCTCTTTAAACTGCCTCTTTAATTCGGCAACGTCCATTCCAGCATATCTATCTAGAAGATCTAGGTGGATATCGACCTTAAACAAAGACTGGTGATCATGTTGACCATGAATATCTACAAGTCTATTGCCTGCTCTAAGAAGCTCTGATAGGGTCACAAGAGAACCGTTAATATATGATCGGCTCTTACCTTCTGATGACACTCTGCGCTCCAAAAGAAAGTCAGGACCATCCTCCCAATCTTCTCTATCTCTAGTTGGTCCATCTGTCGAAAAAAGCGCTTTTACCGCAGCCTGATCGGCACCGCTTCTTACCCTAGATGTATCTGCACGTTTCCCTAAGGCAAGATTTAAAGCGTCAATAATGATGGTCTTCCCGGCCCCTGTTTCGCCGGTTAGAACCGTTAGCCCCTTTTTTAATGAAAGATCGAGCTCGTTAATTAATGCTAGATCCCTTACTTGAAGTTCTTCTAACATGACTTCAATCCCTTATAAAATAATCCCAATCCTTTAGTTTCGTCCTTAATTTAGAAAAAAAGTTCGTCTCATCATGCTTGATAAACCTAAACTTTGTCGACGAAACAGAGATCTTGACGCTGCTTATACCAGCCTCAATTGCAAAACCATCGATACTTAGTCTAATTGGCTTTCCTTTTTCTTCTTTTGCCCTTTCAATTTTCAGGACGTCCTCAGCTGACAGTATCACAGTACGATTAAAAAGTGAGTGAGGGCAGATCGGTGTCATTATCATAATATCGGTATCGGGTGATACAAATGGCCCGCCAGCTGAAAAAGAATATGCCGTCGAACCGGTCGGCGTAGCTACGATCATACCATCAAGTGCGTATCTGCTAAAAAACGTCTCGTTTATCTTAACATCAAGTTCGATGATCCTGTTGAATTCGCCCCCCGCTATAAGAGCCTCGTTTAAACCAAACGTTTTGATCTTTCTGCCATCGACAAATTCCGCCTCGACTTTCAATTTCGACCGGTCTTCTGTCATATAGTCTCCTGCAAGTATCCGCTCAAGTGACGGATAGAGCTCGACTTCTTCAAACTGCATCAAAAAACCGATCTTCCCAAGATTAAGACCAAACACGGGAATTGTTTCGGATCCTAACAATCTTGCGACCCGAAGAGCGGTGCCATCTCCTCCCATAGCAATAACAAAATCTATCGACTCAAAAAGGTGCGAGTCTTCGACACCATGTTCGCCGACTCCCATCTCTTCTGCTTCAATTTTGGGAAGCCTTACCTCGACTTTTCTATCTTTAAGAAACTTTATGAGATCCGGAAGTATCTTTGGAAGAGCTTCTTTTTCGAGGTGAGGGATTATTGTTACAGTAGCCATTTAATCGCCTTTTCTTGCTTCATTTAGGTTTTTGTGGGCGGTGCTTACCGTCTCTTCGATAATTTTATCGATATCTTCTTTACCAAGGCCTTGCCCTGAATCATCCAAATATAACAAGAACTCTATATTTCCCTTTGCGCCAAGAAGGGGAGAAAATGTAAGCGCCTTTATAGACAATCCTTCCTCGGCTATCTTTTGCGCGAGCTCTTTGAGTACGGATTTATGGGAGTTGGGATCTTTTACTATCCCACCCTTTCCAACCCTTCCTTTACCTATCTCAAAATGAGGCTTTACGAGGACTACTATCTCTTTTCTTTTTTCAAGACATCTTTTTATTGCAGGAATGACTTTAAGAACTGATATAAAAGATATGTCGATCACACTAAGAGTAGCTTTTTCAGTGATATCTTCGGGTTTTAAATACCTTAGATTTGTCTTTTCGAGGACTTCTACTCGCGGATCATTTCTTAACTTCCAATCGAGTTGACCGTATCCGACATCGACAGCTATCACTTTTATCGCACCCCTACTTAGAAGGCAATCCGTAAAACCCCCTGTAGACGCTCCACCGTCAAGCACGACTCTGTTTGTCACATCAATGCCAAAAATATCGAGCGCTTTTTCAAGTTTCTTTCCGCCCCGTGATACGTACTCTTTTGATCGATCGACAATATCGATCTTTTCGCTGATGTAGACCTGTTGTCCCGGTTTAGTGGCAACGCTGCCATTAACGCTTACATCTCCGGCCATAATAGCTGCCACGGCCTTCGTGCGACTTGGAAATACGCCCCTATTTACCAGCACTTGATCTAATCTTGATCTCTTTTGATTTTGCAATCTGTTCAATCTTTTTAATGATCGCCTCAGGCGATAAACCAATCTCTAAAAACAATTCATCTACGTCGCCGTGGCTTACAAAATGATCGGGTAGACCAAAATTCAGAATCTGGATACCCTCATTCTCATTATAAAATTGGCTAATGACCGAGCCATAACCTCCGGTCAAAACATTATCTTCAATCGTTACGATAAGCCTATGAGAGGTTGTCAGGTCCTCCAACAATTGGCTGTCGATAGGCTTAACATATCTTGCATTTACCAAAGTCGCGTCGTAACCAGATACGCTTAATTTCCTTGTCACTTCTTCCGCGATCTCGACCATCCTGCCGACCGCTATTATGCAAATATCTTTACCAGGGATAAGCACTTCGGATCTTCCAAGAGGCAGCATTGTGAGTTCTTCATCAAGCTTTACGCCTATTCCGGGACCACGCGGATAACGGATCGCAACCGTACGGTTTAATTTAGTCGCAGTGTAAAGCATATGCCTTAATTCATTCTCGTCCTTTGGAGCCATTATGACGATGCCGGGAATCTGAGATAGATAGGATAGATCAAAAGATCCATGGTGAGTCGGGCCATCGTCGCCGACAAGTCCACTTCTATCAATTGCTAATATAATCGGCAATTCCTGAAGACACACGTCTTCGATGATCTGGTCAATAGCTCTTTGTAAGAAAGTCGAATATATAGCAACGACCGGTTGCCAACCGGAAATTGACAATCCTGCAGCAAATGTTACGCCATGCTGTTCAGCGATCCCAACGTCAAAAAACCTATCGGGGAAGCTTTCAGCGAATTTTGCCAGCCCTGTTCCCTGGGACATCGCCGCAGTTATTGCAACAAGTCTTCTATTTTTCTTGGCGATCTCTACCATGGTTTCACCAAAAATAGACGTATAGGATTTGGGTGCTTCCTTAACTACGGACCGCCCCGTTTCAATTTCAAAGGCTCCTGTCCCGTGGTAGCGATCCGGATTTTTCTCAGCCGGTTCATAACCGTTGCCTTTCTTAGAGACAGCATGGATCACTATCGGTCCTCCGACTTTTTTGGCCATCATCACGCTTTGGTATATAGCGTCGACATTATGTCCATCTACCGGACCGACATACTTAAAGCCAAGCTCTTCAAATAACATCCCGTGAACGAGAAACTGTTTTAAACATTGTCTCAGGTTCTCACCTATGCTTACCATCCGCTCCCCGACAGCCGGGATCTTTCTGATTATGTGATCGATCTCATCGCGAAATCGATTGTATTTTGGGTCTAACCTTAGTCGGCTGAGATATGAAGACATAGCCCCGACGTTATTATCAATAGACATCTCGTTATCATTTAATATGACTATCAGGTTTGCTTTTAGGTGTCCGGCCTGATTGAGCGCCTCATAAGCCATTCCTCCGGTAAGTGCTCCATCTCCAATAACAACAGCTACTGAATTATCGGCGTTTTGCCGCTCATATCCTGTAGCAAGGCCTAAAGCAACAGATATTGAGTTACTGGCATGACCGCTGTCAAACGCATCATGGGGACTCTCGCTTCTCTTTATAAAACCTGAAAGTCCCTGATATTTTCTAAGGGTTCCAAATTTCTCACGCCGTCCGGTTATAAGCTTGTGAACATATGACTGATGACCAACATCCCAAATGATCTTGTCTTCGGGACTGTTAAGGGCGAGATGTAAACCTAGAGTGATCTCGACGATTCCTAAGTTGGGTGCTAGGTGGCCGCCGTTTTTGGAAGTCACTTCGATTATCTCTTGGCGTATCTCGTTTGCAAGGATTTCGAGTTCGTCGCGGCTAAGCTCTTTTAGATCTGCCGGCTCATTGATTCGATCCAATACCCGCATGTCAGACCCAAGATCCCGACTATCTTTTTCTTCTCTCATAGAGTAGATCCCTAACATGTTTATGGAGATTTATCGACTTAAATAAAGCCTTCAACTATCCCTTGTTAGTTTACCCCAACGACTATAAAAATACATCATTATATCAATCAAGTTATCTATTTTTTTTATGAAGAAGCAAAAATTACGATCTCCTGTAAGCTGCAAGATCTGCCAACTCAAGTAGTCTTGCGTTATCTTCGATCTTACCTTCTAATGACGCTTTTGCTCTACTGACGACTTCACTCAACTGATTTTTTGATTCATCCAATCCTACGGTCGCGGGAAAAGTAGACTTCTTAAGCCTAATGTCACTTCCGGACGTCTTACCCATTTCATCCGTATTACCCTCAACATCCAAGATATCGTCTCTTATTTGAAACGCTAGCCCCAAATCGGCCGCGTAATCCGATATCGCCTTTAACTCCCCATTTGAAGCGCCGGCCAAGATCGCCCCTGAGCGAGCGGCGGCAACAATGAGTCTGCCGGTCTTAAGAGAATGCATATATATGATCGCCTCATGATCTGTTTTCCTACCGGCAAGTTCGATATCGATCATTTGGCCGCCGACCATCCCTCTAACCCCAATAGCATCGGAGATCTCTTTTACTATCAATACCGTCACCTCCGGGCCAAGTTCAGTCTCACTTCTTGAAATAAGGCTAAAAGCTTCAGCCATTAATCCATCACCGGCCAAAATAGCTGCACTTTCACCAAATTTCTTGTGGCAGGAGGGCTTCCCTCTCCTTAAGTCATCGTCATCCATCGCCGGTAGATCGTCATGGATAAGAGAGTAGGTATGGATAAACTCGATGGCACAGGCAATCGGAAGTGCGCGGTCCATCTTGCCACCTAAAGTTTCTGCAGTGATGAGGGTCAGTATCGGTCTAAAACGTTTACCGCCGGAAAAAAGAGAGTACTCCATCGCCTCATAGACGTTTATTGCTTTAGGGTCTTTAGTGGGGAAAAATTCTCTTAAGCCCTGATCAATGATCAAGCGGTGGTTATGAAGATAGCTCGCTGTCACTATCTTCCTTTTC
>JAUVQW010000161.1 GCA_030597945.1 Actinomycetes bacterium | reverse complement strand
CGATATTTCTGGCGTTCTCAAAAGCTGTCCGGTCTCGAATGAGGAGCCCGTGCTTTGCTGAAAGTGCCGTAGAGACCGCCACTACCAATGGGATGGCGAGTCCAAGCGCGTGCGGACAGGTGATGACAAGGACGGTGACCGAGCGTTCTAAGGCAAAGACAAACGGTTGGTTGAATAATGCGAACCATACGATCAAGGTAAGTATACCGCTAGTAATACCGATTATCGTAAGATATTTTGCGGCCCGGTTCGCCAAATCCTGGGTCTTGGACTTACTTTCCTGTGCCTGTTTTACCAGATCTATTACTTGAGAAAGGAACGAGTCTTTACCTGTCTTCTCTATCTTGATCGTTACTGTTCCCTCACCGTTGATCGAGCCCCCGATCGCCTTATCTCCGGGCTGCTTCCTCACTGGCTTAGATTCTCCGGTAAGCATCGCCTCATTGATCGAAGTATCTCCCGCTACAATATCCCCATCGGCGGCGATCTTCTCTCCGGGTTTGACCATGATCTTGTCGCCGGCTTTAAGCTCATCCAAAGGAACGTCCATTGTTCCAACGTCATCCGTTACCTTATGGGCATCGGTCGGCATAAGCTTTGCTAGCTCTTCAAGCGATCTTGAAGCCCCCATGATCGACTTCATCTCCATCCAATGGCCGAGCAGCATCACGTCTATTAAAGTCGCCAGCTCCCAGTAGAATATCTTTCCGCTGAGCCCAAAAACAACCAAACTACTGTAAGCATATGCTGTTGTGATAGCTAAGGTCACCAGAGTCATCATACCCGGTGACATATTTCTCATGTCCTTTACAAAACCTTTTAAGAATGGATAGCCGCCATAGAAAAAAAGGACTGAGGAGAGAAGGAAAAGCAAAAAGAGGTCGCCGGTAAACCTGATTGAATCTCCGAGTCCGATAAAGCCTTGAATATCGGGAGATAATACTAGGATAAACGGGGTCAGGGCAAGTGAGACCCAAAAACGTTTCCGGTAATCCGCCACCATATGGGCATGATGGCTCTCGTGGCTTTGTTTTCCGCCATGATCCATCCCCTCATGGTTTTGCTTCCCGCCATGGTCCATTTGACCATGTTCCATCTTAGACGAATGATTTTCATCCGCGCCGTTATTGTGCTTATGTTCTTCCATTTAATCTTATTTTCACAATTTAAAAGTTACTAACCTCTTTTGAAAAGACAAAAACAATAAGCTTCGTTTAATCATCACTGATCTCGTAAAGAGAATATATAAGATATTTTTTATTGGAGATGATCGCAAATGATAAATAGCGAAAAGATGACACAGATGATGAGCGCCATGTGCGACATGATCGACAGCGAAGATGTAAAGCCTATGGATCCTAAATTAATGGAAGAGATGTTACCCGACTGTATATATATGATGCTACTGAACGTCCCTAAAGAAAAAAGATCGGGCCACATTGTAAATATCGTCACTTCCCTTTTTGAGAAAGGGACTAAAGATATGAATAGCGAAGAAGTAGACGATCTTAAATATAAGTTAATAAAGAGTTTAAGTAGCTAAGGATATCGTGTATCGGCTTTTTAATAGAACCGGAATATTCACCCGACCCGGTAAGAAAATATATTAAAAAAGGAGTTTATTATTCGCCGTAGGGCTGGGGAAAGATCTTCCAGCGCCCTTCGACTTTAACCAGATGAGATGAGCCCTCGACTTTGTTAGGATCGGCAGATTCACCAGCAGATGCTTGTTTAGCTTTTCCCTTAAACATCATCAGCGTATCTATTTCAGCCGCTTCTTTATAAGTCTTATTGTTTAAAAATAGCGTCCACTCTGAAATGATCTTTGCATCACCCGCTTTAAGGCTGTCCAAGACAATACCTTTTTCAATAGAGTCCTCGCGGTCTTTTATATAGGCAGCTCGATTGAAAATGCTGGCCATATCGGGATGGGCATATTTATATGCCTTTTTGAAATCACCGGCTTGCTCTGCCTCGAACCAGCGCCTCATTGCTTCTTCAGGCGTAAGGGATAGGGCAACCGTCATCGAATTGCTTCCCTTCTTTATATTGCCTGTACGCTCAAATGGCTCATGGCCCTCGGCCTCGATGATTACCGTCTGTTCTCCTAATTCTATGCCCGCTACTTCAAATTTATCCCCGTCTACTTTAAAGCTCTTCTTACCGACCGTCAGTTTTACATTCTTAATAGATATGGGCGATACCGCGTTTTCAATTATATTTCCTCTTAAAACAACGTCGTCGGTAAGGCCGATTTCGCCAAGATCTTTATTGGTGACAAACTTTAAACTCTCTTTCCACTCAAGCGTACCATGGTCAGCCGCTGCTATCTTTAGCGTTATTTCCCCGGGAAGTCCCCTGTAGGTAAATCTGCCGTTATCTCCGGTATTAATTATCTTGGAACCGATTTCTATTTTTGCCTTCAATGGCTTACCACTGGAATTATCGACGATAGTACCGCTCACACTTGCGCCAAAAGCGGCATACAGGGCAGTGGCGATAAGAAGAACGATACCAAAGATTATTAGTAAAAGACCGATCGTTTTCGAAGACATATCTTCTCATCCCTAAATTAAAACAATAAAACGTTTGCTTTAGTTGTATTAAACCAAGTCGTATCTTATTATACTATTATCAGTAGACTTCGAAAGCTATGTTCTTAGGATACTTAAGATGAAACGCCTGATTATTGGATCGCTAATCTTATTTATATTGTTTTTTGCTTTCTCTTCGATTTCACTTGCGGCTACATGCAATTGTACGGGTGGTGCCTGCTCTGGCGGTATACCATGTAACGCTCAGGGATGTACGGCGGCTTGCAATCCAAGCCCATCACCTGCAAGTGTACCAAAAATCCAGACTGCGCCTTCACCCCCCTTCCAAACTGAGATCGCTCCCATGCAACTCTCTACGGTCGAGCCTATCACTATCTTAAACAATTTCAGATCTGAAACCTTTTCTATAATGATGAATCAGGATATTATT
>JAUVQW010000009.1 GCA_030597945.1 Actinomycetes bacterium | reverse complement strand
GAACAGTCTTATAACGACATGAAGGGTAAGGTCACAAGCGAGCTCAAAAAGACGTTTAGGCCGGAATTTCTAAACAGGATCGATGATGTCATCGTCTTCCATGAGCTGACAAAAGGTGAGATCAAATCAATCGTCGATTTAATGGTAGCCAGATTACGCGCTCAAATGAAAGAGCGCCAACTTAATATCGAGCTTACAGAAGCTGCAAAAGATCTTTTAGTAGATGAAGGTTACGATCCGGCATCTGGAGCCAGGCCGCTTAGGCGAGCTATCCAGAGATTGATCGAGGACCCATTGTCTGAAGCTGTATTGTCTGGACAATTCAAAGATGGCCAGACGATATTGGTCGATAATGTCGATGGAAGGATAAAATTATCTGTCGACAAAAAAAAGGTAGCAACCGGTGGATCAAAAAGTGAGGCATGAAAAAAGATAGATCCGTTTTCGCATGCCAAAATTGCGGATCAATTTCGCCCAAATGGATAGGAAAATGTCCTGACTGCGGTGAATATAATACATACGTTGAAGAAAAGAACCACCGTGATCAAGAAAAGACGCGGTGGATTTTTTCATCCCAAAAACCTCTTCCCATTAACGATGTGAGAGCCGTAAAGGATAAACGGTTTCTAACAGGCATTGAGGAACTGGATAGGATTCTTGGGGGTGGGATCGTTGCCGGCTCGCTAATCCTAGTCGGCGGAGAGCCGGGGATCGGAAAGTCTACCTTGCTTCTTCAGGCGGCCAGTAATGTTGCCAACCAGGATACCCCTGTTCTGATCATTTCAGGAGAGGAGTCTATTCAACAGATCAAGATAAGGGCCGATAGGTTAGGTGCGGTATCGGATAAACTGTTTCTCTTGTCCGAGATCGCCATCGATAACATAAAAGAGCAGATCGAAAAAGTGGCTCCCGAGATCGTGATAATCGACTCCATCCAAACACTTTACCATCCGGAGGTCGCTTCCGCTCCTGGAAGCGTCTCTCAGGTCCGAGAGTGCGCAGGAGAGCTTATGAGGCTTGCGAAAAGTTGGGGGATCCCGATCTTTATCGTCGGCCACGTGACCAAAGACGGATCGATTGCCGGGCCACGCTTACTTGAGCACATGGTTGATACGGTAGTTTATTTTGAAGGAGATAACCACAACTCATATCGACTGGTAAGGACAATAAAGAATCGGTTCGGCGCTACAAATGAACTGGCGATATTTGAAATGAATGATAATGGTTTAAAAGGGGTTACTAATCCATCTGAAGTACTACTTGCCGAGCGCCCGAAAAACAGCCCGGGCTCGGTCGTAGTAGCGACGATGGAGGGAACAAGGCCTTTATTGGTAGAATTACAGGCGCTTGTCACTAAATCATATCTTTCTATACCTAGGCGGTTAACCAGTGGGCTGGATAACAACAGGGCGTTACTTACTCTTGCAGTCCTCCAGCGAAGAAGCGGTCTTCACCTTGAGCAGGAGGATATATATGTAAACGTCATCGGCGGGATAAAAGTGGTAGAGCCAGCCATAGACTTAGGGTTAGCGCTGGCTGTTGCATCGGCGCATAAAGACAAGAGCTTACCAGAAGGCCTTGTTGTTTTCGGCGAGATCGGCCTGGGGGGAGAGATCCGGTATGTGAATCGGATGGACCAGCGCGTAAACGAGGCGATCAAGCTTGGCTTTAAACAGATAATAATGCCCAGCCATGACATTGAAAAAATAGATACGCCGGACGATGTAAGGCTATGCCCGGTTGACTCTTTACAACAAGCAATCGAGCAAGTAATCTAATAAAAAAAGGCGTCTGATCTGAACAGTGAAGAATAAAGCGGAAGAAAGACTAACAGAAGCTCTCGTAAAAGTCGCTCCCGGGACCAACCTTAGGGAGGGGCTGGAGCACATCTTAAGTGCAAGGACCGGCGCTTTAATAATCGTTGGCGATACGCCTAAGATAAAAAATATTATAAGCGGCGGCTTCGAGATAAATTGCGATTTTAATTCGCAGAAACTCTATGAGCTAGCAAAGATGGATGGTGCCATCATCGTGGATGAGGCTGTAACGAAAATTCTTTATGCAAACCTACATCTAGTCCCGGATTCATCTCTTGCTACTAACGAGACTGGCATGCGTCATCGCACGGCTGAGCGAGTCGCTCAGCAGACGAAAGCGCTTGTTATCTCTATCTCTCAAAAGAGGGAAGTAATTTCTTTATATATCGATGATACTAAGTATGCTCTCCAAGATATAAGAATCGTTCTCTCGAAAGGCAACCAGGCGATACAGACTCTAGAAAAGTATAAGAGCCGCTTGGACCAAGTATCATCGAATTTGAATGCTCTGGAATTCGAGGATTTGGTAGTCCTTGTTGATGTACTGACCGTCGCTCAAAGGGGCGAGATGGTCAAAAGAGTCGGTCATGAAATACAGCGATATATTAACGAGCTCGGTTCCGAGGGGCGTCTGCTTCGGATGCAGCTTGAAGAGCTTATATCTGGTGTCAATGAAGATGTGATGATGCTAATAAAAGATTACGGCAGAAATGGAAAGAAAGCCGAGAAGATAAGAGACAGCCTTCAAGAGACGGATGCTGAGGATCTTTTCGATCTTATGAATATCTCTCAGGTCCTTGGATACGAAGGCGTCGTCAGTGTGCTGGACGATTCGGTACATCCTCACGGATATAGGCTCCTTAGACGTATCCCCCGCCTTCCTCTTAGGGTAATAAACAAGCTAATCGATCATTTTCATGATCTTCAGTCGATCATTCACGCATCCGTTGAAGAGCTGGACGACGTTGAAGGTGTTGGAGCTGTTCGTGCCCAGGCTATACAGGAGGGTCTGCGAAGGCTTAAAGAGTATAATTTACTCGAGAGATACATGTGAGGTTGTTAAACGTAAGAAGTTAGGCGTTTGCAGTAGCCCGCTATAGGATATTTTATTCTTTACGCTCTTAAGCTTTATGTGTTTACGTGTGACTCCTTTAAGCCATCCACAAACCGTTTATCTTTCCGTTAGAGAGGCGGTATATCTCGATCGCCGGCAGTGAATACCTTTTCTTATTGGGCTCCATTCCGATAAAGCTCCCCTTTACGACGGCGCTTTCCGTGTAGCGGACCACTACCTTGTCGTTGCTGGCAATTATGTCTTCTATTGCGATCTTAAAGTCCGGGTGAGTCTCGGTGACGGTGTTGATGAACTCGATGAAGCTCTTTTTATCCATTGATTCGCCGGTCCAGTACATGATCTCGCAATCGGGCTCGATTGCTCTATTGTACGGGGCGGTATTTCCCCTGTTTAATTCTTCAATTAAATTTGTGATTATTGCCTTATTCTCTTCAGCCGACATGCTGCCTTCTCTTTTTAGAATTAGTCCATGATTTTTTATACCCAATTCAGTGACCGATGGTGGAAGGGAGAATGTAAAGTGTAAGGGCGCGAAAGAGCAAATAAAGACCCAGGATGTTAACCGTCCCGGGTCTTTTTACTATCATTGACACTCAAGAAGATGACGACCATGATGTAACAGTCTTACGCTGCTCTTCTCGCGTTCTCGCCGATCTGTCTAATATCTTCCTTAAACTGGACGAGGTCAACTTGAGTGCCTTCCAGATAACTACTCCAGCCAGATGTTGTTTTGGCCATCAAACAAGCTTCGTTGATCTCCTCATCGGTAGCTCCGTTTAACCTAGCTGCCTCCGTGTGATATGTTACGCAGTAATCACATTGCATATTCGCGGCTACCGCCAGACCGATAAGCTCTTTATACTTAAGAGGGATGACTGTTTCGGCCATCTCCCAGTTCTTAAAGAGGCTCCATTCAGCCTCAATGCTGTGCTCGGGGATTTGAGCGATCCAATCTGGTACAAAACCAAGCGTCTCCTCGATATCTCTTAGTACCTCTGCTTTCTCTGCCATAAAAAAACCTCCTATTTTTTTTTGCGTTCTAAATTTTTTACCCACAATATTCTAATCAAAAATAAATAGCTAAAAATGAAATCTAAGCCTGGGACAGCGTGGTCGTATGTCTTTATGGGAACATAGCTATGGCAGTATCGGAGTCAATGACCGCAGCACTGGCGCAAGCAGCAGATGATAGGCAATTTTATCAGCTCCATAATTAAAAAGTTTTTAGAGAGAAGCTTTTTGGGCATTTTCTTAAGGCTCAGCGCGCAGGTTGTTTGTCATTTTAACCGGCTCCTTGTATAATGTGCTCGATTTTGAAAAATTACTTTTAAGTAAAAAATTTAACAGGTGACAGCATTCTTATTTGAAGTGATAATATAGATATTAGTAGCTTTATTTTTATTCATACATTATTTAGTTGTTTGACTGAAGGAATAAGGAGGCGGGGCTAACAAAGTAGAGATCAAGGTAGCCGACAAAGATGATAGTTGAGATTATTCGCTTTGTCTTTATCCTTGGTGGAGCATTTGCCGGTGCTTATGCGTCAAGTTTTATTCAAGAAGTCGGAGCATCATCTTCTAGATTATTCATATTAGTTATTTCGATTATTTTCGGTTCCGGTCTTGGGTATTTAATAGGCGGTTTTTTTGGCAGGCTGCTGGCGAAGTTCTTCATTTGGATAGAAGACAATATTCAAAAAATACCTCTAGCTGAGCTAATATCCAGTGTAGCCGGTGTACTGATCGGACTTATTCTGGCGTTATTAGTTTCGCTGCCTGCGTTTTTTATTCCCGATAGATTCCGCTCAATTAAGCTTGCTTACATACTAATTGTCTTTTTCATGTTTGGTGGACTCGGTCTTCGTTTTGGCTCCAGAAGATGGAGAGATCTCGACCGGCTTTTCAATGCCGCCAAATATTCCCGGGAAGGGGTCCCCACCAAAAAATTACTCGACACCAACGTCATTATCGACGGCAGAATATTCGATATTGGAAAGAGCGGTTTTTTAGAAGGAGAGATAATCTTGCCAAGGTATGTTTTGAACGAACTTCAATATATCGCTGATTCAGACGATACCCTAAAACGTTCAAGGGGTAGGCGCGGATTAGATGTTCTAAGAGAGATCCAGCTTGAGCCCAATGTACAGTTAGAGATATCTGATCAAGATTTTCCGGAAATAAGGGAAGTAGATGCTAAGCTCGTACGTCATGCAAAAACGATCGAAGCGGCGATCCTCACTAATGATTACAATCTAAATAAGGTGGCCTCAGTAGAAGGGGTTAAGGTCCTGAATATCAATGAACTTGCCAATGCGGTCAAATCCGTTGCCATACCGGGCGAAGGGATGAAGGTGAGGATAATCAAAGAAGGTAAGGAAGAAGGTCAAGGAGTCGGTTATTTGGAAGACGGCACGATGGTCGTTGTCGAAGATGGGAACGCCTTGGTAGGCAGCGATGCTGAGCTAATAGTGACAAGCGTACTTCAAACCCCTGCTGGTAGGATGATTTTTGCTAAAGCCAAAGGGGAGAATCGGTAGTATATGAACCGAGCAATCGTCGTAGCCGCGGGAGTCGGCCGAAGATTTAAAAATAAAAATGGCAAACAATTCGTCGACCTTCTCGGCAGGCCACTTATATCCTATAGCATCGAAAGCATCCACCTTTGTCGATCAGTAGACGCGATCACTTTGGTCACTAACGAAGAGACGATAGATGCCTGCAGAAGAGATGTGGTCGACAAATTTGGCTTCAGTAAAGTAGAGAATATTATCGCCGGAGGGGAAAGCCGACAGGAATCTGTTTATCTCGGTCTCATGAGTTTAAATGATTCGACCGACAAGGTAATCATCCATGACGGGGCCAGGCCTAATATCAGTGTTGAGAAGATAGAAGAAGTAGTAGAAGCGGCCACCATCGACAATGGAGCGATATTAGCTGTCCCGGTAACAGACACTATTAAACTCGCAGGGAAGATGGATACGATAGCAAATACTCTTGAACGCGAAGGCCTGTGGTCGGCTCAGACACCTCAGGTCTTCGACTATCATGTCTTAATGGAGGCGCATGTTTTGGCTATCGCCGACGATTATCACGGAACAGATGACGCATCGTTGGTGGAGAGGCTTGGACGTCCAGTCAAAGTTATGTTCGGGGATTATGAAAACCTTAAGGTCACGACCCCTGGCGATCTCGATATGATTAAAGCGATCATGAAAGATAAAGAGAGGATCGTATGAGAGTAGGTACGGGTTTTGATGTTCACCGGTTTAAAGACGGTGGCCAACTTTATCTTGGTGGCGTTGAGATCCCTTTTACAAAGAGCTTGATCGGCCACTCAGATGCTGACGTGGTTGTACATGCAGTTATCGATGCGATTCTCGGAAGCATAGCCGCTCGGGACATCGGATCACATTTTCCCGATACCGACATGAAGTATAAAGATGTCTCTAGTATTGAACTACTGGAGAAGATTAAAAAAATCGTTACGGATGAAGGCTTTATAATTGTAAACGTTGACGTTACCGCCATTCTGGAGGAGCCGAAAATATCTGAATACAGACAAGCGATGAGTGAGACAATGGCTGCCGCCCTTGGGCTTGACGGCTCGAAGGTCAGCGTCAAAGCTACGACTTCGGAAGGGCTCGGTTTTACCGGCCGGGGCGAGGGTATTGCGGCCCAGGCTGTAGCGTTAGTAGATGAAAAGGTTATTTAAGGAAGAGGTCTTTTTTGGTGGAAAGTCCAATAAGGGTAAGGTTTGCTCCAAGTCCGACGGGCGATCTTCATATAGGTACGTCAAGGACGGCGCTTTTTAATTGGCTATTTGCCAGGCGTTATCATGGCCAGGTCGTCTTAAGGGTCGAGGATACGGACAAGACGAGGTCGACTAAGGAATACGAACAATCGATAATCGAGAGCTTAAAATGGCTTGGCATCGATTGGGACGAAGGGCCGGACATCGGTGGAGAGCATGGCCCTTACCGCCAAAGCGAGAGGCTTAATACTTATAAATATTATTGGAAGAGACTATTAAAGAGCAACCACGCCTACTATTGTTTTTGTACCCCCGAAGAGCTTGAAGAGGAGCGAAGAAGCGCGCTTGAATCCAGCAGAATGCCGATGTATGGCGGTAAATGCCGGGAGCTAAGCGACACTGAAAGGGAAAAGCGCCGGCTTTCGGGACAGAAAGGCGTGATACGGTTCAAAGTCGAAAGAGACGACCCTTACGAGATCAAGTTCAAAGATCTTATTAAAGAGAATATCAATATATCGTCTGAGGTCATCGGCGATTTCATCATCGTAAAAGCGGACAATATGCCGACATATAATTTTGCGGCCGCTGTAGATGATATCACTATGGGCATCTCCCACGTTCTTAGGGGTGAGGACCATATAACAAATACGGCCAGGCAGACAATGATCTATGACGCCTTGGAAACACCAATACCGATGTTTGGCCATTTTTCGATGATACTAGGCACCGACAAGGCGAAGCTATCAAAAAGACATGGCGCGACATCAATAGAAGAATATAAGCGTAAAGGATATCTTTCAGAGACTATAATTAATTATTTGTCGCTTTTAAGCTGGTCACCAGGGGATGAAAGCGAGATCTTCGACATTGAGGAGTTAGTAAAAAAATTCTCGATAGAGCGTGTTTCAAAAAGCCCGGCGATCTTCGATCTTCCGAAACTCGATTGGTTGAACGGCCAATGGATAAGAAGGATCCCGGTAGAGCGGCTCACTCTTTTAATAGAGCCATATTTAACAGCAGCAGGAATAGATACGGAAGATCACAACGTGCAAAAGATATCAGAGGCGATTAGGACAAGCATCACGACCTTGGCTGAAGCCCCAGGTTATGCAAAGATATTTTTCGGCGATCCCGAGATTTCTGACGATACTTTAAAGGAGCTTAGGGAAGAGCCGTCTATAAAGGTCCTCAGCCTCTTTAGGGATAGAATAAATGAAGCTGATAAACTTGATTGCGATTCGATAAAAGAGCTGATAAAAGGTGTGGCTGGTGACTTAAAAGAAGATGGCATAAAAGGTAAAGCTGTATATCATCCGATCCGTCTTGCCTTAACGGGCTTGGATTCGGGACCGGAGCTATTTTCTGTAATAGACGGATTGGGGCAGAAGAGAACACTGAGCCGCCTCGATAAGGCGATAGGTTAATAGATGGTCGTGAAGATATTTAATACCCTTACAAGGAAGCGAGAGGTTTTTGAACCTAACACCCCGGGGAAAGTGGGCATGTATGTTTGCGGACCGACTGTCTACAACTATATCCATATTGGTAACGCTAGGACCTTCCTCAGCTTTGACGTGATGAGAAGATACCTTGAGTGGAAAGGCTTCGAGGTAGAATTTGTTCAAAACATCACTGATGTAGACGACAAGATAATCAACCGGGCTAATGAAGAAGGTGTTTCCCCCGAAGAAGTGTCGGAAAAATATACAGATGCTTTTCAGTCTCAGATGGAAAGACTAGGAGTAAAGCCACCAAGCGTGGCTCCTAAAGCAACTGAGACTATAGATGAGATGATCGAGCTTATAAAAGACCTAGAGAGAAATGGTCTAGCTTACAAGACACCCGATGGCGTATATTTTTCAGTACGAAAATTTAAGGAGTACGGGAAGCTTTCAAGGCGAGACCTTGAAGATATGCGGGCAGGTGAGAGGGTCGATATTGATCCTAACAAGGAGGACCCTATGGATTTTGCCTTGTGGAAGCTGGCAAAACCAGGAGAACCTAAGTGGCCAAGCCCTTGGGGTGAAGGTAGGCCGGGATGGCATATTGAATGTTCGGCGATGTCGCTTAAGTTTTTGGGGATGAGCTTCGACATCCACGGTGGCGCCCAGGATCTTATCTTTCCCCACCATGAAAACGAGGTGGCCCAGTCGGAGGGCGCAACCGGTCGGAAACCCTTTGTAAAATACTGGGCGCATGGCGGACTGTTAAACATTGATAAAGAGAAGATGTCTAAATCGCTTGGAAATTTCACTCTTCTTCAGGCGGCATTAAAGGAATGGTCAGCCAATGAGATAAGGATGTTCATGCTGGGGACCCATTACCGAAACCCGCTAGACTTTACAGAAAAGGGCCTATTTGAAGCCAAGGCGAAGGTCGAGCGGATAGAGACTTTCATTGCTAACTTGGATTTTGCGATATCGAGTGAAAGCCAGCGAAGCGCAGCGATATCATCTGAAGTAAATTCTATAAATGACCGCATAAAGAAGCGCTTTATTGTTGCCATGGACGATGATTTTAATTCAGCTGCTGCTCTTGGAGTGGTTTTTGAACATATCAGAGAGGTAAACACTCTTATTATTGGGGGCGATGAAGTTCCTGAAAATGATTCTCTTGAAGCCACAAAAGAATTTCTTATTGATCTTCTAAATAACGCGTTGGGCCTAAGTTTTATGGGACCTGGGGAAGATGCGAAATTTGCTCCGGATGATAAAGAGATAAAAGAGCTTCTTGAACTTAGAGAACAGGCAAGAAAAGAGAAGGACTGGAACAAAGCCGACGAGCTAAGGCAAAAAATAACTGATCTTGGTTTTGAATTGGAAGACACTCCCCAAGGGCCAAGAGTTAAAAAGATCAAAAGTTAATTTATAGGGAAGGCATTCTGATCGAAGAGATAATATACGGAAAGAACCCGGTCAGCGAGCTCTTAAAGAGTAAACAAAAGATAATAAAAATCATGATGACCAAAGAGGCGCAAAAAGATGATGAGGCCTTCAATGGTATTGCTGAAGAAAAAGGTATCAGCATTTTATCCGTCACCAGAAAAGAATGGGATGAAATATCAGGCGGTGGAGTACATCAGGGAGTCGTTGCCGTTACAGAACCTTTCAAAATGGAGACGATAGGCGATATTCTGGAAAAAGTTGACAGCGAGGATAGTTCAGCCGTCTTGCTATTGGACGGTATTACTGACCCCCAGAATCTGGGCTCAATATTAAGATCAGCTGAGATATTTGGAGTAAGCGGCGTAGTGATCCCAAAAGCGAGAACGGCCGCGCTCTCCCCGGCTGTTTGGAAATCATCGGCGGGTGCCATCGGACATATGCTCATCGCAAAAGCAAACCTGATCGATGCCGCTAACAGATTAAAGAAAAACGGCTTTTGGTTGATCGGTGCCGAAGGCGACGACGGGGAAGATATTAACGGTTTTGAATGGCCGAAAAAGTCGGCGATAGTTTTAGGCAGTGAAGGAAGCGGCCTAACGCGATTAGTAAAGAAGGAATGCGACTTTCTGGTCAGTATCCCAATGGTGGGGAAAATAGCTTCTCTAAATGTTTCGGTTTCGGGAGGCATCATTCTCCATGACTACCTGCGAAAAACTGGTGGGGCAAAAAAATGAAAAGGAAACTGATAGTTGATGGATTCAATGTTATCCATCACCTAGATAAATACAAAAAGTTTCTTCCTAACGATCTAGACTCCGCCATAAACCTTTTTATTGAGGATCTTGTCGGACTTAGCGGCACTTCGGGCGAAGAGATATGTGTAGTGTTTGATGGCGTTAGTAAAAGTACACGCAGCGTTGCGGATGTCGAAATTATATTTACCGATAAAGGAAAGACGGCCGATGCGATAATCGAAAGATTGAGTTTTAGTGAAGACTACGACGATGTTGCCGTCGTCACGGCCGATTATCAGGAACAAAAAGTCGTCTTTAGATCAAATGTGAAACGGATGGCTCCAAGGGAGTTGGGGGATAAGCTAGGACAGAGTCGAGACGAGATCAATGAGGAAAAAGGAGTAAAAAAAAGAGTGTTTTTAGAGGATACTCTCCCTGATGAAGTACGAGAAAAGCTGGAAAAGATGAGAAGGGGTCTTTTGTAGCTAAGTACGGACCAAGAATTCTAAAGAATGGGTGCCGATCGCGCTTACGTAGTGCGATTTTTGTTATTTAAAACTGCCCTAAAAGAATAACTAATTCTTAATAATTGGGAATATATATTTAAAGTAAAAACAGAACTAAAAAATTTTGGGAGGAGTTACTATGGCAGTGGATAAAAGAATTTTAGAATATCTCGATGATAATGATGTCGATTATGAAGTATATAGCCACCCTAAAGTATATAGAACGGTCGAAGAGGCAAGAGAACTAGGTGTAGATGTCGACGAGATCGCCAAGTGTCTGGTGGTGACCAGCCATGGAGATCGCTCTTTGATAGTAGTTCCGGGAGGCCACAGGATAAGTAATGACAAGATCAGAGATGCTACGGGAAACAAGCATTCGAGGCTTGAAACGGAAGACGAGATGAGTGAAGAATTCTTCGACTGGGAACTAGGGGCAATACCGCCTCTTGGCGATATATTTGACGTTCCAGTCTATGTCGATAAAAGCCTCATCGGTCACGAAACCGTACTTTTCACCGCCGGGTCTCACACCGACTCGATCAAGATGAATACCGCCGATTTTATCAATCTTATTAGGCCCGATATCGTTGATCTAAGCGAAGAGGAGGATCAGCGCTGGAGTGCGTAAGTAAAACAACGTAAGCGCGTTAGCAGTAAGTGCGTAAGGAGTAAGGAGAAAAAAATTCAGCACTCAGTTTATTGCTTATTTTCTGACGTATCTCGACTCACGAAGTCTAAATTTGCACTTTGTGTTTTATTTCCCATACAATACTGCTATGTCCCAAACAGTCACAAAAAATAAATATGAGACTACTATCGGTCTTGAGATACATGTCGAACTGCTTACTAACAGTAAGATGTTTTGCGGTTGCAAGGTCGAGTTTGGTGGAGAAGAAAATACGCGGGTCTGTCCTGTCTGTCTAGGTATGCCGGGATCACTGCCGGTAGCCAATAAAAAGGCGATAGAGTACACAATAAAGGCCGGATTGGCGCTCGACTGCGATATTGCAAGTTTTACCCAGTTTCATCGTAAAAACTATTTCTATCCGGATATGCCTAAAGACTATCAGATATCCCAATTTGACAAACCATTCTGCTTGGATGGACATCTAGACGTAGATACCGAGGGCCGTCACCGAAAAATCAGGATAAACAGGGTCCACCTTGAAGAAGATACCGGCAAGATGCTTCATCAAAGTAAAACTGGTCGGATCGCTGACGCTAGTTACTCGCTTGTTGATTTCAACAGGGCGGGAACCCCGCTTATGGAGATAGTAACCGAGCCTGACATCGAGACCCCCGGTGAAGCAAGAGCTTTTATGCAAAAACTCAGGCGACTTGTGCTAAGTCTCGGAGTTTCGGATTGCAATATGGAAGAGGGCTCAATGCGATGTGATGCCAACGTCTCTCTTAGGATCAAGGGCGAGAAGGAGCTCGGCGTAAAGACGGAAGTAAAGAATATGAACTCTTTTCGAGCACTTCAAAGAGCGCTTGAATATGAAGTCCTTCGCCAAGAAAAGCTTCTAAATGAGGGCGAAAGAGTATTGCAGGAGACAAGACATTGGGATGCCGATAAAAACATTACGACGACCCTGCGAAGCAAGGAAGAAGCCCACGATTATCGTTATTTAACCGATCCGGATCTCGTTCCTATGGAGATCCCAGATGAATGGATCGAAGAGATAAGGAACACGCTTCCCGAACTTCCCAACGCAAGAAAAGAGAGATTTATTAGTGAGTATGAGCTCTCAGATTATGACGCCGGACTTCTTTCCGCTACTCAGGTAATCGGAGATTATTTTGAATCGGTTCTAAAAATTTTTAATAAACCAAAAACGGTAGCAAATTGGATCATGGGAGATCTCTCGATGCACCTCAACGCTGAGGGAAAAGAGATGGAAGAATCACCAATAAAGCCGAAGTCGCTAGCCGGATTACTGGAACTGATCGATAAAGGGACTATCAGTGGAAAGATGGCAAAAGATATCTTTCAAGAGATGTATGAGACGGGCGGAGATGCTGATACGATAGTCAAAGAGAAGGGTATATCACAGATCTCCGATGAGTCGTCACTTCTGGCGATCATCGAAGAGGTAATAGAAGCTAACGAGAGCTCAATAGAGGATTTTAAGAGCGGGAAACAACAAGTCGTCGGTTTTTTGGTAGGCCAGGTAATGAAGGCCACCAAGGGTCAGGCTAATCCGCAAGTGGTAAACAAATTGCTAAAGGAAGCATTAGCTAAGCATTAATTATTTGCCATTAGTGTGACTTTTCGGTTAATATTAATAACTGTTCAACAGCTTCTCAATACTCACATAAAGTGGATTAAGTTAATTGAGTTAGCTATCGCATTTTTTAGGAGGGGACTTTTGTCTCAATTAAAAGATTTTGACATCGATAAAGCGACTAAGGGTAAATCTGTAAAAATAGATGATACTACCCTAAGAGACGGCGAACAAACAGCCGGTGTCGTTTTTGCCAATGAAGAGAAGATAAGGATCGCCAAGCTCTTAGATTCTGTGGGCGTCCACCAGATAGAAGCCGGCATCCCTGCTATGGGCGGCGATGAAAAGGATACCATCAAGCGCATAGCCGGATAGGGACTTAACACCAGTGTGCTTGGCTGGAACCGCGCTGTTGAAACCGACATTCAAGATTCTATAGATTGCGGGGTAGACGCAGTTGCTATATCGATCGCGGTCTCAGACATCCATATCGAGAAAAAGCTTAAAAAATCAAGGCAGTGGGTTTTGGACAGCATTTCCAAGGCGGTAGATTTTGCTAAAAAGCATGGTCTTTATGTTTCTGTTAACGCCGAGGATGGATCAAGAGCAGATATTCAATTCTTAATAGAATTTGGTTTAAACGCGAAAGAGGCCGGTGCTGATAGGCTGCGGTTTTGCGATACGATCGGGCTTATGGAGCCCTTTGAGACATTTAATGTAATAGAGCGGCTCGTGAAAACAGTCGATTTGGACATTGAGATGCATACACATAATGACTTCGGGATGGCAACGGCAAACGCCCTTGCCGGAGTAAAAGCTGGAGCCACTTGGATCAATACTACCGTTAATGGTTTGGGAGAGCGGGCCGGAAACGCGGCTTTTGAGGAAGTCGTTATGGCGATGAAATATATCGGTAATCATGATCTTGGATTAAAGACAGAGATGTTTAGGGAGCTTTCAGAGTATGTTGCTACGGCATCTGCCAGGACCATCCCCATCTGGAAAGCGATCGTCGGCACCAATGTCTTTGCCCATGAATCAGGAATCCACGCTGATGGGGTTATCAAGGATCCGAAGACGTACGAGGCGTTCTCACCGGAAGAAGTCGGTCTTACCAGGCAATTGGTAATAGGTAAACACTCCGGCGGTAATTCTATAGCATCAAAATTCCATGAATACGGGATCGATCTCAACTCGAAAGAGGCACAAGATATTTTAGTAGAAGTAAGAAGTACGTCTGTTCAGTTAAAGCGAGCACTTTTCGACAAGGAGCTCATGAGTATTTATCAGGATTATCTGGATCAAAAGGAGAAGGACGGGGAGCACCAAGCCGATGGGAAAAACGTTAGCTGAGAAGATACTGTCGGCAAAGAGTAACGAAGATGCTAAAGCCGGTGATATCGTAATTGTCGACGTCGACGTAATGGCTCTTCAAGATGGTACCGGGCCCCTGGCCATCCAGCAATTTGATGAGATGGGGGCCGAAAAGGTCGCTAGACCGGATAAGACAATATTTTTTATGGATCACGCTGCGCCAAGCCCTCGAAAAGAACTTTCAAATGCCCATATGATGATTCGTTCTTTTGCTGATCGTACCGGTGCGAAATATTCGGAGATTTGTGATGGTGTCATTCATCAGCGATTGGTCGAGTCTGTAACAAGTCCGGGCGATGTCGTTATCGGAGCCGACTCTCATACTTGCATGTCAGGAGCGCTAGGTGCTTTTGCAACCGGCATGGGATCTACCGATCTTGCGGTAGCGATGGCTGCCGGCAAGACCTGGATGAAGGTACCGGAGACGATCAAGGTGGAATTAAAGGGTATCTTTCCTAAAGGGGTATCGCCAAAGGACGCGATCATCTATTTTATTGGCAAGATCGGAGCTGACGGCGCAACTTACCAGGCCCTTGAATTTACGGGCCAAACGGTAGAGTCGATGGAGATGACAGACAGATTTACCTTAACCAATATGGCGGTAGAGTCCGGATCCAAAGCAGGCATTATTGCCGCTGACGATATCACCAGAAAGTATCTTGCCGACCAGGGGAGAGCGGATGATTATCGGCCGGAGTTTGCGGATGATGACGGTGAGTATGTAGAGACACATGTTATAGAGGTAGATTCGCTTGAACCGATGATCTCAATGCCCCACACCGTTGACAATACCAGCACGGTAACGGATGCGGCCGGCACAAAGGTCCAGCAAGTATTTATCGGAAGCTGCACTAACGGACGATTAAGCGATCTAACGGCGGTTGCTGAGATACTTAAAGGACGAAGGGTCAACAAGGGAACGCGGTTGATCATCACGCCTGCCTCAAGAGATGTCTACCTTGATGCGATAAGAGAAGGCGTAGCGGAAGAGCTTGTAGAAGCAGGGGCTATGATAACCGGACCGGGCTGTGGCGCTTGCGTCGGGGTCCACGGCGGTATTTTGGGCGACGAAGAAGTCTGCGTCGCGACTACTAATAGAAACTTTAGAGGGCGGATGGGTAATCCGGAAGGTTCGATTTATTTAGCATCTCCAGAAACGGCCGCTGCGACTGCCGTTAAGGGAGAGATAACGGATCCCAGAGAGTTTTTGTAAGAGCGTAAGAGCGTCTACAGGTAGCTGCAGAGTTTACTCTGCCATCGCGCAGCTGAATAGATTTACTCCTAAAGAGAAAAAGGTAACTCATGGAAGAATTAAAAGGCAAAGCTTGGAAGTTTGGCGATGATATATCGACTGATCATATAGCGCCTGGCAGGCTGTTTCATCTAAGGACGGATCTTCCGGAACTTGCAAAACACGTTCTAGAAGACGCCGATCCCGAATTTGCTTCTAAAATGAAGAAAGGTGATTTTGTCGTTGGAGGACGAAATTTCGGACTTGGTTCCAGCAGGGAACATGCTCCTCGGATAATCAAGATCGCCGGAGTGAGCGCGGTCTTAGCGAAATCATTTGCCAGAATATTTTTTAGAAACTCAATAAACGTCGGTCTTCCTGTCCTTGTATGCGATACAGACAAGATAGATCTAGGAGACGAATTAGAAATCGATCTTGCTAAAGGCATTATCAAAGATACGACGAAAGAAATCGAGTTGACGTTTCAACCACTACCACCGGCAATGGTGCGAATACTTTCTGATGGCGGAATAGTGGAGCATTACAAGAAACATAACGGTTTTAAACTGGACTAAGGTCAAAGACAATCAACAGGAGAAGAGATGGCGCATGATGTAACATTTATTCCCGGTGACGGGATAGGCCCGGAGATTTCGAAAGCAATGAGGCGGGTTGTCGACTCAACAGGTGTCGATATAAACTGGGAAGACGTTGAAGCTGGAGCCGATGTGATGGATAAGTACGGCACGCCACTTCCCGAACATGTTTTAGAATCAATCAGAAAAAACAAAGTTGCTATTAAAGGACCTATTACGACCCCCATCGGTAGCGGCTTTAGAAGTGTCAACGTCGGTCTTAGAAAAGAATTAAATCTTTATGCTTGCCTTAGGCCGTGTTTGTCTCTAAAGGGCGTACAGTCTAATTATTCAGATATCGATCTGGTATTGGTCCGAGAAAACACAGAAGATCTGTATGCCGGCATAGAGCGGGAGATCGACGCTGACCATGCTGAATCAATAAAGCCTATCTCAAGAGAGGCGTCGGAGCGAATATGTAAGTTCGCTTTTGATTACGCAAGAGCTGAGAATAGAAAAAAAGTAACGGCGGTCCATAAAGCTAATATTATGAAATTCACTGACGGATTATTTTCAAGATCATGTCAGGATGTAGCAGAAAGTTACAAAGATATAGAATTCGAAGAGCGCCTAGTTGACAACATGTGCATGCAGCTTGTCCAGCGACCTCTCGAATATGATGTGATCGTGACTGAGAATCTCTACGGTGATATCTTATCCGATCTTTGTGCCGGTCTTATCGGCGGGTTAGGAGTCGCCCCCGGTGCCAACATCGGCGACGAGATGGCCGTATTTGAACCCACTCATGGAAGCGCTCCTAAATATGCCGGAAAGAACAAGGTCAACCCAACTGCTTTGATCCTCTCCGCTGTTCTTATGTTAAAGCACCTGAATGAGCCGGAAGCGGCCGATAAAGTATTT
>JAUVQW010000144.1 GCA_030597945.1 Actinomycetes bacterium | reverse complement strand
TAATCCTAATTTCGCGAAGGAAGCGTTAACTCTTAATTCGGACGTATCGGTATCACTTCCCTGTAGCATCACAATCGAAAAGACTACAACGGGAAGTACTGTTAAACTCGCTAGACCGACTTTTATGGTCAACTATTACAAAAACGAAGAGCTGGATGATCTGGGTCGAAAAGCTGAAGACATTCTTATCGAAGCGATCGACGAGGTAATATAAGATGAAAAAATATTTGCTACTAACCGTACTAGCTCTCTTACTTACTCTCTCGCTTTCTTCATGCGCACAGCAGAACCAAGACATTTCCGATGTGCCGACGGAGCGGGCTCCGGCCCCCGCTAATACGGGCTATACTAATATCTCATCGGATGACGCCTTAAAAAAGATGGATGAAGGTATCCGGCTGATCGATGTCCGTACAAGTTTAGAATATAAGCAAAGCCATATTCCCGGGGCCGAATTATTTCCTCTCGATGGTTTGACCGATTTGGTTGCCGACTGGAATAAAAATGAACCACTGATGATCATATGCCTTAGCGGAGGAAGAAGCACCGAGGCGGCTAATCGCTTGGTAGGACTCGGTTTTCAAGAGATTTTCAACGTTGAAGGCGGAATGTCTGCCTTCAGGGGCGAGACTAAGACCGGAATGGAACCATAAATCTTATGGAAGATATTATCAATCGCTTAAAGAGAATTGAAGGTCAAGTAAGAGGCCTTCAAAAAATGATTGAGAAAGAAGAGGACTGCGATAAATTCTTGGTACAACTTATCGCCGCTAAAGCGGCCTTGGAACAAACAGGTATGTTGGTAGTGGCGGACAACATGAAAAAGTGTTTTTACGATAAATTACCTGAAGATCTCGAAATAAGTAGTGAATTCGACGACTCTCTTTCGATATTTATAAAACATCTAAGCAGTCTTAAAAGTTGATGCTTAGAATCGTCCTCGATTACCAAGCCTGCATCAATAAAAAATGTTCTGGTTGTCCGGCCAGATCAAGTTGTGATACCCGAGCTATCGTAAAGATCGATGAAGGTGAACCTGCGGCTATAGATCACTCTATGTGCACTGGTTGCGGTGACTGTATCTCCGTCTGCCCCGCAAAGGCCATATCTTTGTTTAATGAGTAGAGTATTTTTTAAATCCGCCTAATGGCTAAGATAGCGATGTCGTCTGAGAGAGCGCCCTTGTTAAACTTGCTCACGTCACTAAAAATGCTACTAGAGATCGTATCAGGATCTTTATCGATATTGTTTAGAAAAATCTCCTCAAGTCTCTCGATCCCAAAGAGCTCACTATCGTTCCTTGCCTCGATAACACCATCGGTATATAAGAGCAACGTATCACCTATACTAAAATCAATAGTTTTCTCTATAAAATCTTTTCCGGCTTCCACCCCGACCGGAGGATTATCGAAACCCAATTCCAACATCTCTTCTTTCTTTTTCAAGAGTGCCAGCGGATGTCCCGCGTTTACATAACTAAGAGAATTTTTTTCGTAATCAAGAAGACCGTAAAAGAGGGTGACAAACTGGTTGTTCTCTGACTGTCTTAGAATCACATCATTGATTTTATACATGATCTCATTCGGGGCATATCCTTCGATCGCCATGATCCGAAGTGAATTTTTAACAACTCCCGTCAGGATAGTTGCCGATATTCCCTTACCCGATACATCGCCGACAATAAATCCAAGCCGACCATCTAAATTAATAAAGTCGTAAAAATCGCCACCGACAAAAGCTCCATAGGACGCGGAAACATACTCAGTTCCGACTTCGATAAGATTCCTATCCGGAACTTCCAGTGATACAAAACTTTGCTGAAGAGTATCTGCGATAGCCCGCTGTTCCTCGAAAGTTCTGGAGTTTTCCAATGCTATCGCCGCTTGCCTAGCGATTCCCTCCGCTAACTCTATCTCCTGATCGCCAAAATTATGACTTATTCCCGGCTTATCCAAAGTAAGCAGGCCTACAACCCTGTCTTTAAATACAATGGGTACCGCTAACATCGCTTTTATCGAGAACATATTCGCCAGTTGTTCGACTCGCTCGGCTGTCTTTGAAAAATCTCTGATGGTGACCGTCTTCTTGTCTTGAAATGCCGTTCCAAGAGGACCAGGCATCTCCTTCAAATTCAGGCTAAAGCCGGCAGGCAATGTCTCAAAATGATGAGAAAGAATTAGAATGTCTTTTTTTTCAGAATATAGCCATATCGCCGCTCTACTGATCTGTGTAAGCTCGGATACAAGATTAATAAGTTTCTCAAGAATATTTTCCAGCTTTAGCGATGAGACAATCGTCTCGGATGCTTGAAGCAATAGCTTGGAATCCCTTAGAGAATACTTTAAAGCCTCGTGCGAGTGAGCGTTCGATACTGCCACGCCTATCTGGCTACAGATCGAGTTTAACAGCTCTACCTCCTGCTTTGTTAATTTTCTATCAACTGGAGCAAAGAGCTCTAGGATGCCGAGGACTTCGTTTTTAAAGATGATAGGAGCTGCGGCAAGACAATCGATCCCCATCAGTTCCTTAGCGTCTGCACATATGTAGGCCTTTTCCGGCGTCCCAAACCCAGAAAACAGTTCTTTTGTATTATAAGCCGTGCCGGCACAACCATCATCTGTCCCAACCACAGACTTCTGCGAAAGAAAAGAGTCCGTTATATTCTTTTGCACTTTGATTATCAACTTATTGCTGGGCTTATCCAGTAGGTAGATAGCGCCGTTATTTACTCCCAAAATGTGCATCGTTTCTTGCAGGGCCGTTTCCAAGACATTATCAAGGTCCAACGACTCTCCCAAGACTGCCGCCATCCTGTTAAGGGCGATAAGTTCCTTTTTTTCAGATAAATGTTCTTTCAAAAAAACTCCCTTAAAATGTGTTTCATTTAATCTATTCTATCCCCGTTTTTTAATTAAAATCAAGCTTGGTTGATAAAACGAGTATCGGATCAAGATATTGGTATAATAATATAGGCACTTCGGGGCTATAGCTCAGCTGGGAGAGCGCTGCCCTCGCATGGCAGAGGTCAGGGGTTCGAATCCCCTTAGCTCCACGAGGTCAGAGACCTAGAATTGCCAATACGGGTTTCTAGGTATTTTTGTGAAGTGCGTGTGAAGTGCAGATGGTATTCTTTGTCCTATCATCTTTATCGAACGTGCGACACTCAGTTTAGGAAACCTATCTCGCTCATAAATTAACTGGTAGAAGATGTGACGGCTAATAACAGCTAACATTAGCTACATTCGAATCCCCTAATCTCCAGCCTTTTGCATCACATCTTTTTTGTCGTAAATCACATC
>JAUVQW010000141.1 GCA_030597945.1 Actinomycetes bacterium | reverse complement strand
TTATAAGTGGGGTTAAATAACCCGTCGAAAAGGATTTTGAAAAAAATATAAAAAAGCCCGCGTAAGGGTTTTTTTTATGCCCTATTTGCTGATAATTCAGTGGTCTACGTCGCCTTTTTAGTAACAACTAGCAAATTCGCTTAAATATTAAAAGTCTGTCTTGATGGCCAAGTAGTGTTACCCGGTTTTTCCGTAAGCCAGATGAGTTGTAACCCGCAATAGCAAACATCATACAATATCTAAGATCAAACTCATTATTTTAGTAAATAGTTCAAAATGAGTCTTTCAATAACGAGTCTATTTTCCTTTTCAAGAGAGCAGTGGTATTTTAATTAAAGGTCGGCTGGAGGATTTCTTTCCACTGGACTATAGTCAGCAAGCATTTAAAGATTTGGAAGAGTAATGATAAGAATATATAAAAAGTTAATAAAAGACGACTCACTTAAAATCTTGGCAGACTTCGAACCTAATTCTTGGGTCCATATCGTCGGACCAAGCGAAGGTGAGCTGGAGGTCGTATCGGAAAAATTCTCAATCGATATCGGGCTTCTTCGTGATGCCGTCGACTTTTACGAGCTACCACGAATAGAAGTAGAAAATAGCAATACGTTTATCTATACGCAATTCCCTTATAACGAGGGAAACAATGTTGTCACTGTACCCGTGTTATTTGTTATAGGAAAGAATTTTTTCATCACCGTATCCGATAAAGAGTTCCCCGGTATCAAGCGCTTTACCGACGAGAAAGTCGATTTTTACACAACCCAAAAAACAAAACTTTTTCTTTTGCTTTTTTCACAGATCAACGCCACCTATAACGCTTTTCTCTTAAGGATCATCAGGCAGATCAAAAGCTCAAGGATTAAGCTGGAAAAGATAACCAACAGAGACGTATTGCAACTTGTTGCCTTTGAAGAGATCTTAAACAACTTCCTATCAATCTTAGTGCCGACAAACAGCGTCTTAAAAAGTCTTTTGACCGGAAGGTTTCTTAGATTATTCGAAGAGGATGAAGATCTGATCGAGGATCTTTTTCTCGATATCGGCCAACTTATTGAACAATGCCGTTCCAACCTTAAAAATATTGTAAACATCAGGGATGCGTACTCGACCATCATGACAAACAATCTGAACAGCGTTATCAAGCTACTTACGTCTCTTACCGTTATTCTTATGGTGCCGAATATTATTAGCGGCCTTTACGGAATGAACGTTACTCTTCCCTTTGCGCAGTCACCGATTGCTTTTATAACGCTTACTCTTTCAATAGTCATATTATCCGCTATAGTCTTCATACTTTTCTTGGCGAATAGATTTTTCTGATTCTCCAATCAACCGGTATTTTTTCAAGAGCTTCTAAAAACAGAATCAATAACTATCAAAAATTAATTGATTATTTTAGAATCTGCTTACGGTTTATTGTTTGTGGAATTAGTCTCTTTTTCAAAAGATCTCATCAATGCAAAATTTACTATCCCCATCATTACGATCGATAAGAACAAGACCGCTAACATTATGTACGTGCGAATATTGAACGTCTTTGATGTCGAGTTTACAAAGAGCACTAATACAATCGCATAAAGAAAGGCCATAATAATAAAGGAGATCAAAATAGAGGTTGCCTTAGGATACTTCCAGCCGCTTTTTGGAGCGACCAAGTAATGAAGGGCTAAGCCCGACAAAAGGGTTATTATAGTTATAGCCGGTATCATTACCACAAGAATAAGTAGTGCCGGTTGCATCCTGGTCCACCTCATGCCCTTTTTGATCTACTTAGGCCACATTCATTGACATCTAAACTAATCCATCAATTAAAATCTATTTAAAAATCATCTAATCTTGGTCATTGATCTTCGTCGAGCCCAATTGATACTATAGCGATATCGTCGGATAAAGTCCCACCCGTAAACCTCATTATACTTTCAAGTATCATTTCCGGAATGTTATCTGAGGCTCTAGCTGCATTTATTGTCGCTATCAATCTTTCTTCTCCGTAAAACTCGTTACCCTTTCTTGCTTCGATCACACCATCCGTATACAAGATCAGTGCATCACCCTTAGCTATGATCGTGACGCTATCAAGATAGTTAAATTCGACAAAAGTTCCTATTACAGGCGACTTGCTTACAAGTATTTCTTCACCCAGATTCTCCTTGATAATCACCGCTGCCGGGTGCCCGGCATTACAATAGATCAGTTTCCCGGTATCAATATCCAGCACGCAAAAGAAGAGAGAGACAAAGACATTATCATCCGAAGAACGCTTCACAAGGTCGTCCGTCATCTTGACAACTTTAGCGGGTGATTCCTCGTGGTAACTATATGCCTTAATCGCATTTTTAACTATCGAATTAAGTGTTGCCGCTTGAAGACCCTGTCCGGATATGTCTCCTATTACAATACCGACCTTATCGTCTTCCAATTCAAAAATGTTAAAAAAATCACCGCCGACATCGGCCTCGTCGGTAGCGGAGTGATAGACTTTTTTATATCTGATACCTTTAACTTTGCTTGGAACTTCTAAAACTGCTCGCTGCAGTGTATTAGCAATATTTCGATTATCATCGCTAACTCTTTCGAGCTCCTCTGTACGTGACTTGATTTCGTCTCTTAAGAATTCTGCTTGGCCGACGGACCTTGAAGTTATAAACCCCACCAACATACTGATGATAAGAACTAATCCGATCTCCAGATAATAAGATATGTGAAGCGACCATCCGTTCTTCGGCATAACGGCAAGCGTCCATTGACCATTAGGGACATTTACAATAGCTTCTACCGGATCAGAAAACTCAATTTCGTTATTAACAAATATATTTTTTTTACCATCTTCAGTTTCATTCCAGATTTGATACCGGTAACCGTCGTCTTCAAGGTCGCCGATATTTACTCCATCAAGCAGCTGGGGCATTCGTATAAGCGCTACCGTAAAACCCCAGAAAACATCTTGATCATCATAAGTCAAGAAAACCGGATACCGACCAATACATGCGACGCCGCCTTGGATCAATTCAACTGGACCAGCCAAAACTAACTCACGAGAATCTATCGCCAGCTGTGCCTCTTTTCTTCTGTTCTCATCTTCAAGGAGGTTGTGGCCTATAGCTTTCTCATTGCCTTCAAGGGGATATATATTTGAAACGATGGCATCCGGCGCAAGTTGAAGATTAGTAACGCCATGGTATTCGTTTAGCATCTCCTCGGCAAGTCGATCAAACTCGTCTATCTTCCCATTACCCTGTTTTATTATCGAAGCTAACGCAAAAGTAGCCGATAGAGATGCGTTTAGTTCATGCTCAATCAGGTTTGCTTGCCTTGCCGCGACCTCATATACTTCCTCATGATTAAT
>JAUVQW010000178.1 GCA_030597945.1 Actinomycetes bacterium | reverse complement strand
TTTGACAGGCATAAAGGCCGGTAAGGTCAGGGTAAATGTCTCCTCAGGTGACGTGATAGCTTCGGTGGAGATAGAAGTTTTGCCTCTTCTTAATGAAATATTGATAAGCCCTAAAGAACACTCCCTACAAGTTGGCCAGACGGTTCAGCTAAGCGCTACAGGTAAGTACACTGATGGTTCTAAGAAAGATATTCCGATCGCATGGGACTCATCTGATCCAAAGATCGGTTCTGTTGACGCAAACGGATTGCTTACAGCAATCAGTGCCGGGAAAATCACAGTGGTCGCCAGATCAAAAGGTAAGGAGGTGTCGGCAAGCGTTACCATTACTGATCCGACTCCGGTAAGAAGAAAAAAATCAAGTTCACCATCGTCTGGCGGCTCTTCTGACCCTGCTCTACCAGATCCTGGGGAAACTGATATCAGGGTTAACCCTCCACCAAATGAGCCACCTAAAATTCAAAATTAGTATCTTCAAATTTAAAAAAAATTATTATTTGAACTGCTTAATATTTTTCTTGTCCAGATATCTCCCAATCGTATTTCAGATAAGCTATTCTTAAGGCACTGGCGTTCTCTTTGATATAAGTCCCCTCATCGTGATAGCGGGAGATGAAATTTAATACGGATTTTTTGTCTCCCCCAAAATCTTTTCGGTACCATTTAAATATTTTTGACAAGTGGATAACGTTATTATCTTTATCGAGCTCGACTCCACCTGAGCTATTTATAAACAATTTAGACGCTAAGTTAAGTTCGCTGTTTAGATTATCACTCGAATATAGTCCATCCTTTAATATAGGACATGAGCTGGCACCACAGACAAGAGCAAAATGTATTCGCGGTTCTTTAAGTTTTCTTCTTAAGATTTTATTTTCTATACTGCTGAGGCTGTATAGATCGCCGGCGATTGTGCACTTTTTTTTTGAAAAAAAACTTACTTTTTGCAAGACTCCTTTTAATCCCTTCTTTCCAAAGCCGGGCTTATTTTTTAGCTGAGAAATGACGCCGTATATCGCCAACAGATTATAAGTATTGATCCAAAATGCGATCTTATCATTTCTGCTTTTAAGCTCTGCTAGATCGAAGTTTTTAAGGTCGATCACCGATAATTGGACCTCGTTAAAGAGGGAGGCTTTCTCGTAGTCTATTTTCCCGTTGCCATCGACATATCGGGACATGATATTCGACATTCTGTTTGCAAGAATGGGATCGTTCAATTCGAATCAACACTTTCTTGCAGAGTATATGCCGTAGCCGAGAAGACCTTTTTCTACTTCGACCGAAAGTTTATCCAGAATGGCTCTGGCTTTTGCAGGTGTGAGACTTGAGATATTCGATATCTCTTTGGAGAGCCCGCCAAGTAACTCCCACACATCTATTAGGGTTCTAAGTTTATCTGTGATCGTATTTATAGAGTCGCTATGGTCTTCAAAGACTACATCGCTAAATCCATGTTCTCGAAGCAGGTTTACATATCCATCTTTTGAAAGTGCACCGGCGATGCAGGCGACGTTATAAGCGATTGTGTTATATTCCTCATTTAAACCGTCTTCCAGATTTATTTCTGCTATCGCGATCGATCCACCGCATCTTAAAAGCCTACATGCTTCTTCTAACGCCACGTTTTTGTTTGGGAAAGTGCAAAGGGCGCACTCAGAGATCACGAAATCAAATTGCGAGGAAGCAAGCTCTATATGCTCGGCGTCTGATCTTAAAAATTTCACGCTTCCGAGCAGCCCCTCTTCTTCTGCTAATTTATTGGAAAGCATTACATTTT
>JAUVQW010000126.1 GCA_030597945.1 Actinomycetes bacterium | reverse complement strand
TACATGTGCCGACAAAATTCACATTTGCCGACTCTATATTTAAGCCGTTGTTTTGCTCCATAGAATCGATCAATACGGAGACATCAAAATCTTTTAGATCGAGTACTTTAGCGCATGCCTTGCATAAAAAGTGGCCGTGATCATCAGTATTTCCATCGAAACGGCTGATTCCGGAAATATTTAGTTCTCTTATCAGACCGAGATCTTTAAATAAGCTTATATTTCTATATACGGTGCCGGCGCTGATATTAGGCAGATGTTCTTTCATCTCCTCATATACTCGAATAGCCGTTGGATGTTCTTTTGTCTGGCGGAGATATTCTAACATAAGACTCCGCTGGCTTGTATTTCGCATTTTATAATATTTTCTCCTATTTGATAATTATTCCTATTTAGGAAATTTTTAAACCTTGTTTGTCACTTTTTCTGCGTCGAAGATAAACAGCTGCCTATTTTCAAATTGAGTTCACTCTTTTTTTCCTAAATAAAGATGCTTTTTTTCATTTCGCTCCATCTGTGGTAAATCCTATATAATCACCATTAACCCTACAAGGAAGCGCAATGGATAATAAGAAGGTCGCTGACGTATTAGATGATATAGGTGATATGCTCGAAATAATGGATCAGTCCCGTTTTCGATATCTTGCTTATCATCGAGCGTCTCAAGTCATCCGCAGCATGCCAAGAGACCTTGAAGAGGTAAGACGGGATGAAGGGCTTACTTCGATCAAAGGGATAGGCTCCGGCATAGCGGAAAAACTAAATGAACTCCTAGACACCGGCCAGATGAGCTACTTCGAAGAGTTAAAAAAGAGCCTTCCGGGATCCCTGACCGAAATAGTCCATATTCAGGGGATCGGTCCCAAGAAAGCAAAGATATTCTACGAAAAACTGGGGATCGAGACAATCGACCAATTGGAAGAAGCAGTTGCAGTGGGAAAGATTCAAGAGCTTCCGGGTATGGGAGTGAAGACAGAGGAGAATATAGAAAGAGGCCTTGAGGTATATCGCGGTTACGAGGGTCGCTTGCTCCTAAATCAAGCAATTCCAATCGCCGAACATATAATCGATTACCTAAACAGAGACGGGCTAGTGGATAATATCAGTACTGCCGGGTCACTTAGGCGTTGGCAAGAGACAATCGGCGACATCGATGTCTTAGCTTCTACAAGAAGGCACAGTGAGGTAGCCGATAAGTTCTGTACTTACCCCGAGACCTCCAGTGTGCTGGCTAAAGGAGATACGAAGTGCAGCATACTACTTCACAGCGGCCTTCAAATCGATCTTCGAATGATCGATCCGGAGCATTACGGCGCTGCCCTTCAATATTTTACTGGATCGAAAGCTCACAATATCCACTTAAGAGAGATCGTTAAGAAGAAAGGGCTAAAGCTTAATGAGTACGGACTCTTTAGAATAAAGGACGATATGAATATTGCCGCCAAAACTGAAGAAGATATATATAAGGCTCTGGGCATGACCCTTATGGAACCGGAACTTCGAGAAGATAAGGGAGAAATAGAAGCAGCCATTGACGGCAGCTTACCTCATCTAGTAAAGCTCGTCGACATCAAGGGTGATCTTCATATTCACACCAAGGCAAGTGACGGCCAGAGCAGCCTAGAAGAGATAGCCGACAACTGCCAGGAGCTGGGTTATGAATACGCCTGCATCACCGACCATGCTTTTGATCTTAAGGTAGCCCACGGGCTAGACGTTAAGCGCTTCGAGGATCAATGGAAAGAAATCGATGAGTTGAATAAAGCCTTCGACGATTTTACCCTCCTTAAAGGAGTAGAGCTTAACATCGACAATAAAGGTGGTGTTGATTTCGATGACGACTTCCTAGGCCGCTACGATGTGGTGCTTGCCTCAATTCATATGGGTTTTGGCCAAAGCAAAGACCAGATCACCGATAGAATAATCGCTGCTATGGAAAATCCCCATATCGATATGGTCTGTCATCCTACTGGAAGGATCCTGGGACGAAGACCGCCATACTCAATAAATATGGATAAGATAATCGAGGCGGCGAGCCGGACACGTACCTTTCTTGAGCTTAACGCTTTTCCAGACCGGCTCGACCTAAGCGATGATCAGTTAAGGGCGGCAAAACAAGCGGGATCTAAAATAGCCATAAACACTGATGCCCACCATTTCTATCACTTGGCATATATGAGATATGGTCTACATACTGCCAAAAGAGGTTGGCTTGAGAAGGAAGATGTCGTTAATACCTTTACTTTAGAAAAACTAAAAAAACTTCTAGTCAAATAGATCATCTACTAGCTACGCTTATGGTATTTTTTGATAATGCTGCTATAATTGCCTTTACTAACTTTACAGTTGATAGTGTGAATTTGGAGTAATGCTTAGGTGTCGATAGAGTATATATCAAAAGAAGAACTAGACGAACTATTGTCTATATTTGAAGAGAACAATATCAGGCGTCAGCTCGATTTTATCTATGAGCGGGTG
The DNA here is from genome assembly GCA_030597945.1 of Actinomycetes bacterium. GTDB lineage: Bacteria > Actinomycetota > Aquicultoria > CAJVYJ01 > CAJVYJ01 > JAUVQW01. The sequence continues at coordinate 1,401 of JAUVQW010000126.1, read as the reverse complement.
CCTGAAAATAAATGCGAACGCTGTACAGAGTGTTGTTTTGGGTCCGCTCAGATTCACTTTGGAGAATTCTTAAGCCTTTATTCATATGTTCAAGGCTTGCCGGAAGAGACTCAAAAAGAGATAGCAGAAAGAGCCGTACGCTATGAGCTGCTAAACCCCGTCACTTTGGACCATAAATGTCCTTTTCTCGATGGCAAAGATTGTCTGGTCCACGAGGTTTTACCGCTCCACTGTCGTTTTTTCGGGATGTATCCTGAACATGAATATGATGATCTAAGAGAAAAAAGTAAAAAACAAAACACATCAGTCGCCATCCATTACGCTCGAAATCACCGCCTTCTCTTATCTGAAGAAGTAATGACCTATGACGTCGACCAATGTAGTAATAACGTCGATGAAAAGGGAAATAAAAAACTCCTTACCCAGAGAGAGAGGGATCTTTATTACAATATGTTTGTATCACTGCATAATAGGTATCTACCCGATGATATTTTGACGGCAGACGAAGATGAGCTAAACAATTTTACCTTCCTATATATGGTCACCTATTTTCCCAGCGAAGAACTTGAGGAGACAAGGGTGGAGATTGCCAAAGAATTTCTTGAAAAAGGCACGATGAAAAAATTGGACGCTCTTTTAAAGAAACATAATTTCGACTTTGGGATGGCTAAAGTCAGATCGATCGATAGCGCGAGCTAGGTAAAGATACTCTGAGAAAGGGGTAATGGTGTTTATATTTCCACTTATAGCAACCGCCGTTAGTTTCGTTTTCGCAGCTCTTCTTCTAAAGCAGTTTATCGACAAAAAAAAAGCCTACCAATTTTGGTGGGGTATAGCTTTAGTCATGTTCGGCTTAGCGTCCCTTGCCGAGACTGTTGCTACTTACGGAGAATGGAATGATCTGCTTGTCAGGGTCTGGTATACGTTTGGCGCGACTCTTGTCGTCGGTTATCTGGCACTTGGCAGCCTTTATGTGGCAGATCCAAAAACATCATCACGGTTACTTTCAATCGGTGTAATCCTGGCATTTTTAGGACCGGTCCTTCCAATGGTTATATTTAGCGATGACGCTATTGGAAGCGAAAAGTTAATAGCTGCCTCCGTTTTCGGAGTTGTCTCACTTGCTTTGATAATTCTCTCACTTTCTTCTAAAGAAAAAACACCTATCTTCTGGTTGGGGGCCTTGATCCTAGGTACGATCGGTGGAATAGCTATGGCCTTTACCGCCACGATCGATCAAAGCCTTGTGGCAATAGAAGGTTGGGAAGCTATGCAGCGTCCGCTAGTCATGAAAGCAACCGTTGCCTATATTAACACGCTAGGTACTGTCGTTCTTGCCGGAGGTGCTCTTTACTCGGCCTATTCGCTAATGAAGAAGAATATCATGAGGGAAAGAGCCAT
>JAUVQW010000025.1 GCA_030597945.1 Actinomycetes bacterium | reverse complement strand
ATCGGTACGCCGGGTAATTTTATCTCAACAAACGTCATGGGCACCCTCTCGCTGTTGGAGATGTGCAAGGCAAGAAGAGTTTCCAGATTTATCCAAGTATCAACAGATGAGGTATACGGGAGTAAAAAGAAGGGTTCATTTAAAGAAAGAGACCGCCTCGATCCCAGCAGCCCTTATTCGGCAAGCAAAGCGTCGGCGGACCTTCTGGCGTTATCATATTATAAGACCCATAAGGTGCCGGTAATTGTGACCCGCAGCTCCAATAATTATGGGCCTTATCAGTATCCTGAAAAGTTGATACCTCTTTTTACGACTAACGCGATCCGAGATGAGCGTTTACCTATATATGGGGATGGTCAAAATGTCAGGGATTGGATCTATGTCGAGGATAATTGCTCAGCCTTAGATGCCGTTCTTCATAAGGGCCTGGTAGGCCAGATATATAATATCGGCGGTGGAAACGAGATCACTAATAACGAGATATCAGAGATCATTTTAGAAAAATTATCTAAACCGGATTCACTAGTTTCATTTGTGAGAGACCGCCCGGGACACGATTTTCGCTACTCGATCAATTGCGATAAAGTGAAAAAATTAGGTTGGGAACCCAGTTATAATTTTGAGGATGCGATGGAAAAAACGATAGAGTGGTATAAAGATAATCCCGATTGGTGGAAGCCGTTATTGGAGAGTCGAAGCTAGATATATTATATGAGTAGAACTAATAGTCGCTTCAATAGATATTTTATCATCTTTATACTTCTTCTAAGTCTTACACTGACGGGGCTTGCCTGTGAGCGCGGTAAAGACGGTGGTATTGGGCCGAAACCGAATACTAAGTCGGGCAAGAAGAAGAAACCTCCCAAACAGGATGTGGTGACAGCCCCACTTGACGGCGTTAAAGTGGAGTCGAGGCTGGCGAAACGTCAGGCGGTAGCGGTCATGGTCGAAAACTTAAGAAGCATTAGACCGCAGTCCGGCCTGTCGCGGGCATCGATGGTGGTAGAGGGGCAAACCGAGGGTGGGATCACTAGATTTATGGTCGTCTATCAGGAAAAAGGCGCAAGTAAGATAGGCCCTGTAAGAAGCGCCAGATCGCATTTCGTTAAATTAGCCAAGGGCCTAAACGCCCTTTACGCCCACGTTGGTGGATCGAAATTCGCGCTGGAGGATATTAAGATATATGGCGTGGACGATTTAAACCAGTTCGCTTACTCCTCAGCGTTTCGAAGAGTAAAAGGAGTAAGCGCTCCCCACAATGTTTTTACCAGTACCACTCTTCTTAGAGGCGCAAAGAAAGAGAGAGATATTACCCCTCCCTCATTTTCATTTAAAAGCGATGACCCAAAAGAGACGAGGCCGCAGGGACAGAAAGTAGCGATAGACTTCTCTTTTCCAAATTACGCTGTTACCTGGGATTATGATCAAAAGACTAATAGTTATCTGCGTTTTAACGGCGGCCTGGCTCACAAGGATGCGGAAAATGATAGTCAGCTCAAGGCCAAAAATATACTTATAATGATAACACCTACCAGGCAGATACCGGGAACTAAGCTTTTAGATATAGTCGTAACCGGAAGCGGTAGGTTGCAAGTCATAAGAGACGGTATTGTCATTGAAGGTAGATGGTCTAAGGCAACAGTCTCATCGCCGCTTAGGCTGCTCGATAACCTGGGGCAGGATATACCGCTTAACCGGGGTCAAGTATGGTTTGAACTTGTACCTAATGCAAGCAAAGTAAAGATAACGACACCGGTACCCAAAGGATAATATTTATGCGGATCATTTTAACCGGAGCAGATGGACAACTAGGCCATGATCTTAGAAGGACACTGGATCAGCATGATCTTATTCCTTTTACTCTTGATGACCTCGATATCACCGACTTTTCAAGTGTCGTTAAAAAAATTGAAGAAGTTGGTCCGGAAATAGTCGTAAACTGTGCCGCTTATACCGATGTAGATGGATGTGAAAGTAATAAGGTTCTTGCGTACCAAGTCAACGCAGGTGGCCCTCAAAATCTGGCGATTGCCTGTGAGATGGCAGGGGCAGCTCTTCTTCAAGTATCAACAGATTTTATATTTGACGGAAGCAAGGGAAGCCCATACCAAGAATTCGACTTGCCTAATCCTTTAAGCGTTTATGGCCTCTCAAAGCTTGCGGGTGAGAAGTATGTGTCCAGTCTTACAAATCGATATTATATTGTCCGTACAGCGTGGCTTTATGGCCAAAGTGGGAATAATTTTGTTAAAAGTATCTTAAAAATTGCGGGCGAGAAAGAGAAATTGCAGATCGTCGACGATCAAATAGGCTCTCCGACTTTCACATATGACCTTGCTGAAAGAATCGCTGATATAATAACATCGAAGGGCTATGGTATTTACCATGTTGTAAATGGCGGTCAATGTTCCTGGTATGATTTTGGAAAGAAAATATTAGAGATAGCGGGATTGGAAAGAGAGGTCGAGCCGATCTCAAGTAATGACCTGGATCGACCGGCGAAAAGACCTAAATATTCAGTCTTGGACGATCTCTCTCTTCGCTTGAGAGGCTTTTCGTCTCTAAGATCCTGGGAAGCGGGATTAGTCGCCTATTTTAAAGAATCATAGATGATAGTTATTTGGAGATAAATTGATCAGTCATTTAAAAGATGTGTTTATCTATAAAGAGTTATTAATAAATCTGGCTGTAAAAGAGTTGAAGGTAAAATACAAGAACTCGGTTCTCGGTTTCTTTTGGTCTCTAATAAATCCGATTTTTACTATGCTCATCTTTACGATTGTCTTCTCGATGATATTTAAATTCGCTGAAATCGAATATTTCCCTATTTTTCTGCTGGCCGGCCTTCTACCATGGAATTTCTTTAACGCCACTGTCATGGGAGGGACGGAGTCGATAATATCTAATTCAAGCCTGGTAAAGAAAGTCTATTTTCCAAGGGAGCTTCTGCCTCTTTCGATATCCCTTGCTAATCTGGTCAATTTCTTCTTGGAACTACTGGTATTTCTCGCGTTTATAGGGGTGATAGGCATCTTTTCACCTCAGTATTTAGGCGTATTTAAATTTCTTCCCCTTCTTTTATTGCTCCTTCCGATACTCTATCTTTTTTCGGTAGGATTTAGCTTTTTTATCTCTTCAATAAACGTTTACTACCGCGATGTCCAGCATATCATGGGGATATTCATGATGGCACTTTTCTATATGAGTCCGATCATCTATCCGATATCGTTGATCCCGGAGAAGTATTCTGGGATATACTACATCAATCCTTTGGCATCGATCATTCTTTCTTTTAAAAATACTCTTTACTGGATGGAGGCGCCCCAATTAAACTGGATCGCATACTCCTTTTTGATCGCTATTATCTTTTTTATAGCTGGTTACGCCATTTTTTTAAGACTTGAACCTGATTTTGCAGAGGAACTGTAAATGGAAGTATCAGAAGAAATAAAGCAGGAGCCGGTAGAAGAGAAGGAAGAGCTGGCGATTAAGGCAAAAGATGTGTGGAAAGATTTTCGCTTGTTCCAAGATAAGAACCAATCATTAAAAGAGGTTTTTTTAAAGAGAAAACGTTCAAACTTCGAGACCTTTTGGGCTCTTAAAGGGGTCTCTTTCAACGTAAAAAAAGGGGTCACACTCGGGCTGATAGGTGACAACGGTTCTGGTAAGAGCACGATGTTAAAAATATTGGCAAATATCCTCAGGCCGCAAAAAGGGGATGTCGAAATAGAGGGCAAGGTCTCAGCCCTGCTGGAACTTGGGACAGGCTTTCACCCCGAACTTACTGGCAGAGAGAATGTCTATTTAAATGGTTCGATACTGGGTCTTAGTCGAAAAGAGATTGATAAAAAATTTGATACGATCGTGGAGTTTTCTGAGTTAGCCCAATTCATCGACACGCCGGTCAAGAACTATTCTTCAGGGATGTATGTACGGCTTGGATTCGCGGTCTCCACAAACGTCGACCCCGATATCCTTCTGATCGATGAGATTTTAGCGGTCGGTGACGAGTCCTTCCAACGAAAGAGCCTCGACAAGCTATACCAGTTAAAGCACGAGAAAAAAACGATAGTGTTGGTATCACACGCTTTATCGTCGGTCGCCGATATTTGCGATGAGGCAATATGGCTGGATAGAGGTAAGGTAAGAAAGATCGGTGACGCAAGGCAGGTCGTCGATGCTTACATGAGCGATGTAAATAGACAGGAAGAAGAGCGATCCGGACTTGATCAGAGCGGTGGGGCAGACATCGGAAATCGGTGGGGCTCCGGCGAGATCGTCTTGTCAAAGGTGCAAATATTAGATAGTGAAGGTAAAGAGAGACAGATATTCGAGTCCGGCGAAAAGATGATTGTGAGAATGGCCTATGAGGCAAGAAAAGAGATCGAGCGGCCGGTCTTTGGAATGATAATCCATACAAGAAGCGGTCTTGTATGTAGCGGCACGAATAGCCGGATCTTTGGGATGGTACCCGAAAAGCTTGATGGACGGGGCTTTGTAGATTATACGATCGATGAGCTGCCGCTTCTTGGCGATGAGTATGTTTTAACAGTAGGAGTCCATGATTTTGCCGGGATGCATGATTTTGATTTTCATGATCAAAAATATGTATTTAGGGTCACGGCTATGAAAAATAGTGACATTGGCATTTTTAAAGCCCCGGGCGTCTGGCAGATAACTGAGGAGTGATCTTGAATAAAATAGCGGTTTTTTCGCCTGATGCAGTCCCGGTCAAAGGAGCGTTAGCAGCTGGTCCCGGAATCAGATACTTTGAGATCGCAAGGGCTATGGACAGGGCCGGTCTTGATGTAACGTTATTTGTCCCGTCGGAATCATTTGAGCGGAGTAGTTCAGATATTAAGATAGAGCCATGGAGCCTAAACGGATTAGGCGAAGCGATCAGGGATAAGGATGCGGTTATACTTCCCCAAGTACATGGCGGCTTATCGAGAGCTTACCCAAAGACCGCCGATATTAGCCAGCCGACGGCGGTAGATCTATATGATCCTGTTTTGATCGAGAATCTTGGCCTGCAAGATGAGAGCGATAACAGTGTACTTGATTATGATGGCTACCTGAGATCCGTTGTACCTATTTTAAAAAGAGGAGATTACTTCTTCTGTGCTAATGAAAGGCAAAGGTACTATTATTTGGGGGTACTGAATGTTCTTGGGAGGATCAATCCCCTGACTTTTCATGAGGATATACTGGGTATGGTCCCTTATGGCGTAAGCAGCGAACCTGCTGTCCACAGTAGTAATGTTATGAGAGGAAAGATCGTCGGGACCGATGATAAGGTTATTCTATGGTTTAGTGGCATCTATCCCTGGTTTGATGCGGTGACTTTAATAGAGGCTCTCCCCATCATTTTAAAAGAAATCCAAAACGCAAAACTTGTGATCTTGGGAGGCGTTCACCCTAGATCGCATGCGCCCGATGATGAATTTAAGAAAACCGTAAAGAGGGCACAGGAACTGGGACTTATCGACAGCAGTGTTTTTCTTGTCGATTGGCAGCCTTATGAGGAGAGGGCAAACTGGTATTTAGAGTCTGACCTGGCTGTTACTACCCACAAGAAGTCGCTAGAGACAGATCTTTCTCACCGAACACGGGTTGTGGATTTTATCTGGGCTGGCCTTCCGGTAATCGTTTCAAAGGGAGATGAATTTGGAAGAATTATCGAATCGGCCGGCTGTGGTTATTCCGTGCCGATCAAAGACAGGCAGGCGCTGGCAGCTAAGGTCATCGAGGTACTGAGTAACGAAGATTTAAGAGAGACGATGAAGGATTCAGCCAAGAAGCTGGCAGCTGAGTTGCGCTGGGACAAAGTAGTTCAACCGCTTATCGATTGGGCTAAAGACCCTAAGATCGCAAAAGACAGATCAAATAAGACGGCAAGAGAGTCTGTTTTAAAAGCGGTCGATACGATCGATGGGCACGAGATGGTCTCTTTAGGAAAGGGTGAAGAAAGAAATTTAGCTGACAAGGTAAGGGTCAGCTTAAAAAGTGATGGCCTGATCCCGACGATAAAAAGATCGCTTGGGGCCGGAAGAAGAAAGATAAAGGGTGAGGGGGGTTGAGAGTACTCCACCTAGTCCAAGGTTACGCCCCGGCTATCGGTGGGACTGAATTTTTAGTCCAAAATATCTCTGAGAAATTGGTTGAATATTATGGAGATGAAGTCAGGGTGCTTACTACAAATGGATATAACTGCGAGGTCTTCAATACCTTTGGCCAAAAGACGATGGCCCCTGGGGAAGAAGAAATTAACGGAGTAAGCGTTAAGCGCCTCAAGGTCTTTAACAAGACAGCGCCGTTCTTCAATCTCGCCCAAAAAGCCCTTTATCGCCCCAGGCTTCCATTTAATCATTGGGCGAGGACTCTCTACAGCGGGCCGATCCTTCCGGGGATCATCCCCGAGATAATAAAAGCGGATGCTGATGTGGTCTCAGCATCGTCATTTCCGCTTATGCACATGCATTATGCGGGAGCGATAAAAAGGTTAAAAAAGATACCGTTGGTTCTTATTGGCGGGTTGCATCCGGAGGACAAATGGGGCTTTAAAAGAAAGAATATATATAAAGCGATTAGAAACGCTGACGCATATATCGCCTATTCGACATATGAAAAAGAGTATCTTATCGAAAAAGGGATAGAACCAAAGAAGATACATGTCATCGGGGTGGGAATAGATTCGGATCTCTACGAAAACGCTGACGGATCAGATTTGAAGAAAAAGTATGGATTAAACGGAAATCCCGTCGTCACTTTTTTGGGACAGCAAGGCGGCCATAAAGGCATTGAGACATTAGTAGAATCAATGGCCCCGGTCTGGGACAAAATACCCGACGCCAGTCTGATCATCGCCGGAGCTAGAACGAATTATAGCAGCACCATAGATGATATCATTTCAAAGCTCGATAAAGATCGTCAAAAAAAAGTGATCCTCATTACCGGGTTTGATGAAAGGGAGAAAGCCGATATTCTTGCCGCTTCAGATTTATTGGCATCCCCGTCCGGGTATGAATCGTTCGGAATAACCTATATTGAGGCGTGGGCCGCAAAGAAGCCGGTCATCGGTTGTCGAAGCGGGGCGGTACCGACTGTTATTGACGAGAATATGAATGGCCTGCTTGTTGACTATAAAGATAAACAGGAATTAACCGGGGCGATCCTCGAACTCATTCAAGATAAGAGATATAGCAGTCGTTTGGCAGAGAGTGGTTATAAGAAGTTTCAACAGAACTATACATGGGAGATCGTTGCAGAAAGATTTCGAGACGTCTATAAGCAAGTCGCAAAGAGAGCCGACGGAAAAACTCGTTAAACTTCCACAGGCCGCCAGCTCGAGTTTAGCCTCAATAATTATCGTCAATTATAATGGTATTGAGCACATTGCCGGCTGCCTTGACTCCATACAATCCCAGACCTACGAGGATCTGGAGATAATCGTCGTCGATAATTCATCAGATGATGAGTCTGTACAATTGATAAACGAGTACGGGAACGTAAAGCTTGTATTGAATGAGAGTAATCTTGGTTTCGCAAAGGCGTGCAATCAAGGCACCGAGATATCAGGCGGCCGATATATCGTTTACTTGAACTATGATACCGAAGTGGAAGAAGACTGGCTGGAAAAGCTTATTGATGCAGCCAATGATCCCCAGGTCGGCGCATGTATGTCAAAGTTACTTGTACTTGGAAGCAATCCCCCCATCATCAATTCTTCTGGCGGCGTGACCCATTATATGGGTCTTAGCTGGTCCGGTGATTATAAAAAAATTGACAACGGAGCGTTTAATGAGATAAAAGAGGTAGCGTTTGCATCGGGGGCGGCGATGCTGGTCAAAAGAGAAGTGATCGAAGAGGTAGGGACTTTCGATGAGGATTATTATATGTACTTGGAAGATACCGATCTAAGTTGGCGGATAAGGCTTGCCGGATACAAGGTCATCTTTGTTCCCGATTCTGTTGTGTGGCACAAATATGAGTTTTCTAAGGGGAAACAAAAGTTCTTTTTTCTCGAGAGAAATCGCCTGATGATGATGATTACTAATCTTGAAAGGCGCACCAAGCTATTGTTGATTCCACCCGCGATCTTGTTTGAACTTTCTATGATAGCCGCATCTATTTTCGGTGGATGGGGGAGATTAAAAATGAGAAGTTATATTGAGGTCATAGGGGCTCGGAGCCGTTTAAAGGAAAAAAAGTTAAGATTCGCCGGACTTAGAAAAGTAAGTGACAGAGTCATAGTTTACATGTTTAAAGATAAGATCGATTTTCCGGGGATAAATAATGGGGCTATCAGTATAATAAATGTATTATTTAGGTTATATTGGAAAATGATCCAGCGCTTGATAAGGTGACGATAAAGAGAAGGTAAAGCGACGAGCTTAGAAAGTAGATATGGAAGAGTCAGCCGATTGGTAGGAGATTCTTCGCTAACTATCGCTGACGATACTTTTTACGGTTACTGAGGGGAGACTTGGCATTATTAGCCTACCTTGAACTTGTCGAAGAATTATAATCCCGGGGAAATTAGGCTTAGCCCCAAGACATATTGGTTAATTACAAGATAAGTGTGACTGGTAAAGGTAAGATGAAAATAATGAATGAGCAAAAGAAATATGACGATTCTCACTCGCTACTTATAATTATGCCGTCCTATAACGAAGCTGATAACCTGACTGCCGCTGTTTTGGATTTAAGAGAAAACTTATCCGATGTGGATATTTTAGTCGTCGATGACGGTTCGACTGATAGAACCAAGGAAGTGGCGCTCGACCTTGGGTGCAGACTTTTAAAACTTCCCTTTAATATTGGAATTGGCGGAGCCGTACAGACCGGATACAAATATGCTTATGAAAAAGGCTATGCTTTCGCCGTTCAGTTTGACGGCGATGGACAACATTCGGCAAAGTCTCTTCCAAAGATGATAAGCGTTGCTAAAAGTGGCAGCTGGGATTTGGTGATTGGCTCCCGTTATTTGGAGGACAATGAATACTTCACCCCACTTGCGAGGCGGATGGGGATGGTCATTTTTTCGAGGATCGTCTCAATGGTTGTTCACCAAAAAATAACTGACTCAACATCCGGATTCAGGGTATTAAGCAGGAGAGCGATAGAGTTTTGCGCAAATAATTATCCGGCAGACTATCCGGAAGTCGAAGTTATCCCCCAGCTGTACTTTGCCGGGCTGACGATCACCGAAGTACCGGCCAGCATGAAAAAGCGACAGAGGGGAAAATCTTCTATTACCTGGTCAAAGGCTATATACTATATGGTCAAGGTAGTTCTAGCGATATCAATAAGTCTTCTTAGAGAAAAGCCTGATAAGGGAAGAGAGGTTGCCTGATGCTTAGAACGCATATTTTCTCGCTTGTTTTTTCGATTTTTTTATTTGTTATTATTATTGAGTTAATAAGGAGGAAGAAACTGTTAGAGCGATATTCTCTTCTCTGGCTTGGGGTCGCCGGCCTCATGATGGTCGTGTCTGTCTCCAGGGGGCTTCTCGATTTCTTGGCCGAGTCTGTAGGGATATATTATCCGCCGGCAGCCCTGTTTCTGGTCGGTTTGTTGTTTATTGTTGCCCTACTTCTACATTTTTCATTAGTAATATCGAGGATGTCGGAGGAGAACAAGACCTTGGCTCAAAAAATTGCGTTACTTGAATGCGATATAATTGAAAAAGAAAATGAGGTTTAAAAAGTTATGAAAGCTGTCCCGCTAATTTTACTTACTATAGCACTGGCGATGACCGGTCAAGTTTTTCTTAAGTTTGGCATGGACGGGATTGGAAAACCCGGACTAATGTCGATGCTCTCAAAGATGGCAACATCTCCGATAATCCTTACCGGGCTTTCTTTCTATGCGTTCTCGGCTATTCTTTGGATGATCGTTCTTTCAAACGTCGAATTAAGTTTCGCCTATCCATTTCTCGGACTTACTTTTGTGGGGATGCTATTTCTAACGAAATACATTTTTCACGAAGAGATTAATATGTGGCGCTGGGCAGGTACGATAATGATTTTTGTCGGCGTAATGATAAGTGCGAGGCAGTAATCAAGGCGAGCCTTGATCGACTATTATGATGCCAACCTTTATTAGAAACGACAAATATCGAATAAAAAAAGATGGTGACGTGGTGTTCTTTCAAAACGACTCTGGCGCCTCTATTAAGACCGATAAGCTCATGGCCGAAGTCTGGATGGCAGCTCATCAAAAGGATGAGAAGTCTATCTATGAAGAGCTTCTAGGGGCTACCCCCGTATCGACTATCTATTTAGAAACTGCCCTAAACCTCCTCGTTAACTCCGGATTATTAATAGATAGAGATAAGGGACTCTTTTTAGGGAAAGATGTCGTTAACGAAAATAGAGATTTAGATTCCCTGGTTTCGATCGTCGTCGTCAATTTCAATGGCAAACATCATTTGGAAGAACTTTTTGAATCGATAGAGGAGCAAGGGCTTGATAATCTCGAGATAATTCTTGTCGATAACGGTTCCGGTGATGGATCCATCGATTGGACCAAGGAATATTGGCCTGATGTAAATATTGTCTCCAATGGGAAGAACAATGGCTTTGCAGAAGGTAACAATATCGGAATAGCTTCGTCAAAAGGCGATTATATCTTTTTAGTTAACAATGATACGAAACTGGAAAAAGGCTGTATCCAAGAGTTGGTGAAGATGGCTGACGAAAAACCGAAAGTCGGGGCCGTGATACCAAAACTTCGTTTATATGATCTTCCCAATTTTATCAATGCGATTGGAAACAGGGTAAGTTCAAGTGGCTGGGGAAGCGATAATTACATCGGCCATCTCGATATAGGTCAATTCGATAACATTGAAGAGGTTTTTTCTGCCTGCTTTGGGGCTGTGCTGCTCAGTCGCAGTGCATTAGAAGAAGTTGGTCCGCTTGATAAGGCGTACAAATTTTATTACGAGGACAGCGATTGGTCGTTTCGGGCAAGAATAAGGGGCCTAAAGATCTATCTTGCCCCTAAGGCGATCGTTTACCATAAATTTAGCGCTTCAATGAAAGCGAGATCATATGAGTTTAAATTATATCTATTAGTAGGAAATCGGGTCAGGTTTGCCCTAAAGAATTTGTCGATCAGGCCAGCTCTTTCTTTTACTAGAAATTATTTAAAAGAGGATATAAGAAATTTCTTGGGAGCGCTAAGGCGCTTTCATTTCGTACGCATGTTGACCTATATTAAAGCTTGGGCACGGATCATGATCATGCTTCCTGGAATATTATTTTTAAGAAAAAGCATTCAAAGGAGTAGAGTTAAGGGTATAAGAGACCATGATATTTTCACTATTTCAGTGAATGAAAATAATATACCGTTGATCGATAAAAAGTCCAGACCGATACTGGATTCTCGGATAATAAGAAAGATCTATATTCATCAGCTGGGCGACGAATTAGATAGGGAAGAAGCGGAAGTGGCAAATTGATCAATCTACTCATTTCAGCTTGTATAAGTCATCCACATTGCTGACATTATTTT